>NZ_JBSGEZ010000067.1:0-39054 GCF_053603155.1 Nocardia sp. NPDC004260
ACCTCCACCAGCAGCATCACCGGACACCAGCCGATGATCAACCCGCCACCCCGAGTGGCGGGTTACAGCATCAACCTTCCCGGACGCGGCACTAGGTCACATGGTCATGCATCGGATCCCGCATCCGGATCAAGAGAAGCAAGCCAACAGCTTCGCCGCCGAGTTGTTGATGCCCATACGAGGCATCCGCGGTGCGTTGCAATCCCATCCACTGACTGTCGGTCGGCTGCTCGACATCAAAGAGGAGTGGAAAGTCTCGATGTGGGCGCTGCTGCGCCGTGCCCACACGCTCGGCGTCCTCAGTGATTGGCAGTACCGGACTCTCGCGGTGGAGATGTCCAGCCTCGGCTACCGAACCAGCGAGCCTAGCGCCTTGGAACCAGAGGTCCCGACCGCGGTCGATTCGATCGTCACATGGCACGTCAGTAGGGGGACCGAGGTCACAGAGTTGGCTCGGTCAGCGTTCTTGACACCAGACGAATTCGTAAGCCTCTACGCCGCAGGGCCGCTCCGCGATGCGGCTTGTTCGAAAGATCCTTGGCTTCGCAGAAGCAGCCCCACACGTCGGGAGGATGTTCGATGACGGGATCGGCTAGGTCCAATGGCCACTCTGGCGATCGGGATGGCGTGCTGCCAGAGATCGCCCACCAGACCCGGCCGAGACCAGTACCGGGGACGGTCGGAGTGCTCAACGACCGAATCATGCTGCATACCAACCGAATCACCGCACGGGCGATCGTTCCACTCCCGTCGAGCATTGCAGGATTGGTCCTGAGCGGCAAAACCGCCGCTGCCGGGATCAAAGAACTCCGGCAGAACCATCCAGATCTCGTGCTGCTCCGTGATCCCGAGGGCTACCGCCGCGCCCTGGCAACCGAAGAAGACCCGTTCGTTGTCGACGACAACACAGACAGCCAACAGCGGCTGTTTCCTATGACGTTGGAAGAATTCCTACAGGCACAACGGGACTGCGGCGCAACCCTGGCTCTCACACCCACCGGATATCTGACCGCTGGCGACAGCGACGCCCTCAGAGCCGTGGTTCGGGCAGCCGATCAGATCGAGCGAGACGATGTGCTGGTGAGCGTGCCCTTGGACATCGCATGGCTCAAGAACGACCTCATCGACCACCTCATCGCGGTCCTGGCCCGGCTCGACAAGCCTAAAGCGGTGTTCCTGGGCGGGCAGTTCGATCCGCTGGAACGCTACAAGGACGCCGTCGGCAATCTCCGGCGACTAGTGGCCGAAGTCGGCAGCACCGCCGTGCTGCGAACCGACCTCACGGGCTTCGACGTTATGAGTCATGGCGCCTTCGCAACCTCGATCGGCACCGGGGGCAGTCAGCGCCACATGGTTCCTTTCGGTCAGACGCCAAAGGCCATCCAGACAGATCAGTCACCCAGCGTGTTGTTCGAGCAGCTCATGTCCTTCTACAAGGGCTCGACACTCGCGCGTCGATTCGCCGACACACGACCACCGGTATGCCACTGCGCCTCATGCGGAGAGCGTCCGCTGGATACATTCCTCAGCAGAGACGACGCCGACGCCGCCCATCGCCACAGCCTGCACACATGGGCTTCCTGGGTGAAGGATCTGCAGGCCCAACCCACCCTGGCGCACAGGGCGCTGTGGTGGAAGAACAGATGCGCGACCGCTGCTACTCATGCTGACATCGTCAACGCTCAGATCAACCAGCCCGATGCCTTCCAGGTCTCCAAGACTTTGAAGGCGTGGGCGGAGCTGCCCCCATGGTGGTCGGTACCGGGAACTACCCGCCAAGCCCGGACCCGATGAGCTGCCGATGCAGCTCCTCAGCAAACCACCACTGACCGCACGAGAACCGGTGGCGCACGTAAGGCTGCGGGTCCACCAACATGCGCAACCCGTTGCCGTCGAAAACGCAGATTCCGATCCCGAAGAACGACGCTTGTGCCCGTGCTTCGGACAGGTCGTCCGGAACCGATCGTAACAACATCGCACGACTGCAGAACGGCGCGAATTGACCCGCCGAGCGCAAAGCGTCCTTCCAGGACCGGCCGGCCACGACGGCGAACTGCGCCGACAGCGGCGCGACAGCGCGCCTGGTGTAGTAGCTGCCATCACTGTCGAGCACACCGACCGGCGCCCGCCGCAGAAGCCGACGCTCATGATCGGTAAGGTCGGCAACAGCAACAGGCAAACCGACCGGCAACCCCATCAGCGCATCCAGCAGATCCATCTGCGTGACCGCTGCAAGACCAGCCTCCTGACGTCGTGATATTTCTGCAGTGTCCGAGCGGTAAGCGACACCGGCAGCAGTGCCGAACATCCGCACAACAGCCGTGGAACATCGCTCCAGCGCGTCAGTGGTGTGCCCAGCCTTGACGACAGCCCGTGCCGCCTCAGCCACACCAGCACGACTCACGACGCCTCCATCCCTACTTCCACCAACCCGTTGAGCAGGGGCTAGCGCTGTTCTGCACCCCATGCCCCCACCGCCTGCATAACAACGAAGTCACCACTGATCCGCCCCGGTCATGCAAGCGAACCTTGCTCAGCAGATCACGAATCGGACCGTAGTGCACGCTCGTGCCGAATGCTCGGTCTTGCTTGAGCCCGGACAGACTAACCCCTTGATTGCCAGCCCCGACCATCGCCACCCAGCCAGTTCGAGCGATCGCTATGCCGGACAGCGCGGGCGGCATCTGCCGATCCGGTGGACACCCGCCGATGCCCATCCGACCGCAACCAGGTGACCGTACCCCGTCAATGCGCACTTCAGCGCAGCGATGAGGTGGGCCGCTGCTGAGGTGTTTCGCACCCCGAGTCGACCCGATGGATCTGGCGCTGCCATCCCTACTAGTTGAGATATTTCTCGGTTTGCCCAGTGGTGGTCGTCAGCGATCAGAACGACGAGACGATGCGAGAGACTGGCAGCCGCTTTTGTCCAGGCCACTCGGACGTGCCGCAACAGTCCACGTCGTGACACTCTGCCCCTGTGAGCGGCCGGATGCCCTATCGACCTGCCCCTTGGGCGTAGCCCATCAGTGAGATGCACCGCATAGTCCGGCCGCCACCGCCACCCAGCTGTACGCGCCTATGGGTCCCTAGCTGCACTCAACGCCGAACCGGGGTTGAACAGGCCTAGCTGTTTTTCTTTGTGGTTTTCGGTTGACTCGGCGAGACCTTTGGGCGCGCAGACATCTGTTTGGTTTGGCCCCCGGATTGGAAGACCGATCCTCGCGAGTCTGCGGAGGCAGCTTGTTGCTTGCTAGCACCTCGCTTGAGATGGATGGTCATCAGGGCTCTCCTTGGTTGAGCTCAGCGGTGAAGTAGTGCTTGCGGGCGATCCACCGGAAGCCTTCGTGCAAGTTGATGGAAGCTACCTCAACCGGTCCTCCCACTGTATCGGGCCCGAGCTTGAAGCGGGTGAACCCTGTGGTGATTTCCACCATGAATCGCGCCAGCGCGATCGCATCAGGCAGCGGCATCCCCGCTGGTACTGGATCCACGGCTTGGGCCGAGAGGATCTTGTCGATCTCAGGGTGCGAAGACTTGGCGATCTTGTTCTTCAGCGCGGCTTCGAGCCGAGCGTCGTAGCCGTTGAACAATCGTTCGACTGCTGCAGGCTTGGCATAGGCGCGGAAGCCGTACTCGTCGGGCCCCAGCACAGGGGATGGCTCAGGGTGAGTCGTCGTGTCGTGAAACTTCAGCAGCCAAGCTTCGGCTTGGTCTGAGCCAGCCGAGTACCCAGCCACCAGATAGCCCATTTCTCCTGGTAGCCGGGGCAGGGCCGCTTCAGCAGTCGCATTGGCGAAAAGTTCGGCTGCCCTCTGGGCGATCTGTTCCACCGTGTAGTCGTGAGTATCGACCTCCCAGTCGGGGTGGCCAGGGTCTCGTCCCATGAGTCGAAGACGCAATGTTTTGGACAACGTTGAGATGCTGGCTGGGCCTATGTGGCCGAGCCCCCAAGTCATCGCGGCCACAGGCAAGGCTCGGTGGAGGTTGAAGATCTTGTCGGCGTTGTTGTAGACCTGCTCGCCCAAGGGATGCGCGAGGGTTGTCGCGGAGTCGGTTGACAGAACGATGCCGTCGAATACCTTGACCCAGACTGCCACTGTCACCCGGACAGTGTAGATGCCACGCCGCCGATAAGCCTCTGCGACAGAACGACTTTCGTCAACCTTCGGCCCCCCTGGCGCGACGGGGAACTAGAGTCGCTTCTATGCAGCGCCGTTCGCGATTGTGGGAGCGCTCGCCTTGGCGCGACATGGCCTTCTGCGGGTGACGTCGGATCTCGGGCGCAATGCGAATCCGGGGTGGATAGGTCGCCTCACGCAGGGGACCCATCCCTCTGGTAGACCATGCCTACCCAGCATGATGGCGCTTGTTCGGCGTGGGATCGTGGATGAGATCCACTTCCTACCTCCCCTCAGCTGGCCCTCGGATATTGCCCGGGATCGAGATCGTCCACGAGCGTCGAAAGATGTTGTCGCATGCGCTCCTTCACCGCCGCCACCACGATGCAATCCGCTCGACCACCGCCATGAATCGTCGGGTCTCCACCGGCAACCGTCGCGACACGAGGATACGATCGGATGGGTATGCAGACCGACGCGCAGGTCCTCCTGTCGCAGGACGATGCTTCGGGGAATAGTGCTGCAGTCTTTTGTCGTCGCATTGATCTTCATCCTGGTGGCACTCAACTGCACATTCGTGGCCGTGAAAGGCTTCCGAGGGGTGGTGACAAGTCCCAGTGAGGGCTACGGGAAGACTCTCCGACACCACCCTGACCGATCCGGCACGTCGCGAGAAGGCCAACGACCTCGTCGCGTGGTGTGAAACCGCGGCCGCGCTGCTGTGCCTGCCGCCGGCCGGATACGCGCTGTGGGTGGCCTCCGACCCGGACGGACGGATCCCGCTGGCCGTTCCGGTCGGCTTGGCCGTCTACGCGATCGCGGTGTTTTCCCTCGCTCAGTACCCGCTGGAGAAGATCAAGCAGTGAGCACTGCGGCCGCGGTGAGGCACCGGCCGATTCGGCCATCTTGGGCAGTTGGCCGCCCTCGCCCTCGGTATCACCGAACCGTGGCACCTGGGCCAGTCCAAATGGTGGCCAGGCGAGTCGACACGCCGCGGTGCTGCGCACCTGCGCGGCTCATCGCGACCGGATTCCCGAGCAGTTCGCCGCCCAGGCCGCTGCCCGCGGTGAGGTGATCTCGGTCCCCGACGAGCCGGTTGCGCTGCGGCCCGCCCAGGTGCAGGACTGGTATATCGAGGTGGAACGGGCCGCCGCCGAAGCACTGGCCAGTGTGGGCTACCCGATCGACAACACCTTCATCCCGGTGAACGCACCCGACGACCTGCCGAGCACCTGCCCGCACTGCGGCGGCGAACTGTCCTGGGGTATCGGCCCGCACGTCGCCGACGCCGCCGCACGCGGCAACGCCTCCGCATGGGAATGCTTGGGCTGCCGAGCCGCCGGACCCTGCAACCGACCGACCGGCCCGCACATTAGCCGCGAGCCGCAACCTCGGGAAGCGCGGGGGAGTTCACTGCCCACCTTCCTGCTGTTCTCGCAGTTGCCGGTCGGCTCGCTCGAACAGCGCCCGGACACGGGCCTCGGCCGCGGCGATCTCCTCGGCCGTGGGTTCGGCGCCCTCACCACCGCGGCGGCGGGCCGCTTCGTCTGCCTGGTAGCGAACCTCGGCCTCGGCCTCGGCCTCCAGCTGCCGTGCCGCCTCCTCCGCCCGCGCGGCAGTGGCCTCGGCTGGGTGCTCACGTTCCCAGACGACCGCGGCTCGCACGCCCTGACTTAGCAGCCGACGCAGGCACGCTGTGGCGATCCACTCCGACAGGTTCTCCCCGGCCGCCTCCCGCACGCGAGCGAACAGGGCATCGTCCATCGAAATCTCTGCTGTTGCCATGCCCGACAACGATATGCCTACTGCCGGTCGAGACACGCCGATGATCGAAGTCCTCTCCAGTCAGCCCGAACCCGCTGTGAGCACTGAACACGACTTCGAACACTCACATCCGTCGGCGCCCCGGCCTCACCCCTGACACCGGTCATCACGCGAAACCGGCAGCGACTCATCGAAATCGGCCGGTCCGTCGCAATGCCCGCCCGTCGGCCTTCTCAAAACCGCCCGATTATGAACAGTCCGCCGAGCCGGGCTCGCAAAGCGGGTTCAGGTCCAATCGAGCTGATCTTCAGAAACACCGACTTCTCGGCCATGAGCCACCGCGAGGGAACGCGCTTCGGCGTCGCCGGGGGCGTATCTGAACACACGTCCCGCGAAAACCACAAAGGTCGTGTCCGCAGTATGGAAGTCGATATACGAGGGGCCCGGCTGGAGTGCAGCGGCGAACGTTGCGGCTAGCCGTTCGGCAGCTGCGTCGGCGGCCTCGAACTCGACCAGTGTCCAGATGCCCGGTTGCTCGGGCCCCGGGGAAGCGGGCCGAATCCGTGTAATGGCGTCCACGGCGATGTCCAGATTCGGCAAAGCGGCATCAGGACGGAAACTTTCGATGATGAACACGCCACGCAGGCGGCCTTGGGAAACGTCGACCATGTCACTCAGAATGCGGAACCCAGACCAGATCAGCGATCACGCCCCACGGTGCAGAGCCTCGAGGACGGGCTGGTGGCTATGCAATTCGCCGCCGACCTCACCGACGAGGAGTACCTCGCGATCCGCGACCGCGCCCGCACCGAGCTGGCGGACCGGATCCCGGATCCCTTGAGCGAAGTTCCATTCTGACCGGAGACCAGCTCGGCAGAAACGGACCGCGACACGACACACGGTCGGTCGCGGCGCCGGTTCAGTGGCCCAAGTTGGTCTGTCTGGTGATCATCCGACCCGCGACATAGAGGTCGCCATTGGAGTCCAGCGCGGCGATGATCTTCTTCTGATTGCCGTGGTGGGTTGTGAAGGGCCTGACCGGCTGCCAGCGGCCCCGCTCGCTGCTGACCTAGACCTGGCATTCAATCCGGCCGAGGTTTCCGGACCCCGAAAATCAGCGCCGAGAAACGTTGCGCCCAGTTTGTTTTCGCAGGTCAGTCACTGAAGGTTTGTGTCGGTGGGTGGTGGTAGATGTCCCTGCGCGTTCCGGCGAGCGCTGGGCCGGACGTAGTTCCACTTCCCCTGCTCACCACGGGCAGGGGTCGCATCGACGTTCAGGAAGGTTTCGACTTGATCGGAATTGGCGTGTTCGTGGTGATGGTGATTGTGGTGGCCAGCCTCGCAGGAGGAGCGGGATTCATAGTGGGGCGAGGCCGTGCGGCCGTCGCCGAGGAACAAGCGAGGAGCTGGCGAGAGTCGGCCGAACAGATGCGTCGCGAACGCGACGCCGCTGGTGAACAATCCCGCCAGGAGCGAGATTTCGCCGTGGAGGAGGCTCGATGTGAACGCGACGCTGCGGTGACGCAGGTGCGTGCCGAGCGCGACGTCGCGCTCGGCCAGGTTGAACGAGAGCGGGTCGACGCCGCTGATCAGCTCGCGAAGTTGCGCGGACAAATGCAGGACGAGACCACCGCGCGCACGACGGCTCAGACCGAACTCGCCGCCTTGCGGGAACGCCGTGACGAAGAGCTCGCCGCGCTGCGAGCGCGTCACGACGAGGAGCTCGCGCTGGTGCGAGGCGTGCACACCGACATGAAAGAAGTCAGCACACAGCTGACCACGGACGCGCTGAACGCGGCCGGCGCCGCACTGGTCAAGCAGTTCACCGACCTGGCGGAGCAGCGCGCGCAGGCGACCGCGCGTGAGCTCGACAAGCGGGAGAGCTCATTCGATGAGATGGTCAAGCCGGTGGTGGCGTTGATCAACAAAACAAACGCCCACATGGCCGAGGTCAGCAAGGAAAATGCCAGCGCCAAGGCCGCGCTGGGTGAGCAGCTGAAGCAGATGAGCACCGACCGGGACATGGTGCGTATGTCCAGCAATGAGGTGCTCAAGGAGATCGGACAGTTGAAAAACGTGTTCCGCAGACCCGAGGCCCGTGGTCAGTGGGGCGAGCAGACCCTGCAGGCGGTGATCGAAGCCTCCGGCATGACGAACCTGATCAACTTCGACAATCAGCCGACCTTCAACACCGACCACGGTGCCCAGCGACCGGACCTGATCGTCAACATCAGCAGCGATATGGCAGTCGTCGTCGACGCCAAGGCGTCGTTCAACGCGCTTATCGACGCTGCCGACGCGCGCGACGAAGCCGAACAGCAGCAACGGCTCGCGGCGCATGCCAAAAACGTTCGCACCCACATCGACCAGCTCGCCGCAAAGAAGTACTGGCTGCTGCCGAACAAGTCGCCGGAGTTCGTGGTGATGTTCGTGCCCTCGGACTCGTTCCTGTACGGGGCGTGGGAGCACGACCGCGGTCTGTGGGAATACGCCGCGAACAAGAAGGTCATCCTCGCCACCCCGACCAGCCTGCTGGTGATCCTGCAGTCGGCCGCGGCGGTGCTGCGCTACGACAAGGCAGCGACCAACCTGCAGTCCACCGTGGACACCTGCAAAGAGCTGGTCAAACGCCTTGCCAAACTCGCTGAGCATGTGGGGAGTCTGGGCGCGAATCTCGGCAAGACGGTGCAGAACTTCAACTCGATGGTGGGCTGTCTGGAGCATCGCGTGCTTCCCCAAGGCCGCAAGGTCAACGAGTTGCAGGGCGCGGAGACCTCGATCCGTGAGCTGGACACGGTCGATCTGACGCCGCGTCAGATCGCCGGCCCCCGAGCCGAACTCGACGGCGACAGTACGTCAGCGGCCTGACCACCTTGGTCTTGGTGGGCTGGCGATCAGCGCTTCCACGCCGCCAGCTCACCAATCGCGCGGAACCACAGTTTTTCGACCTCATCTCCGGCCTCGACTTCCCCGATTCGCGATTGCTGCCGCGCTCGTTGTCCAGGCGACTCCGCTCGTAGGAGTTGGCGCGTCTGCGGGAGTTCCGGAGATCAGCCGCTATAGCTGTGGCTGCCGGCCGTCGCCACGTTCGATGAGCATGGTCAACAAACCCGACGCAGCTCCGGCGGAGGCGTGGTCGTGGAGCGATTTGGCGTAGGGGCGGGGCGAAGGATCGGATTCGCCTCCGGACTCACCCATATTGACTGCGACTGATTGAAGGTCATCTGCAGTCACACCGCCGTTGTCGTCGACGCGACCTGTCGATGGCCTCGCCCGATGCCGGAAGTAGTCTCGGGTGTCGTCGAGTGAGACATTACCCCGCCGTTGTACTGCCCTACGTTACTGACGTTGGGGCAGGTCCTGTGAAGACTGCCGCTGAACGTCGGTTGCTGCGTGCAGAACAAACGCGTCGATCGCCGCTGTCGCCTTCTTGTACAGCACCTCATGCTCCTCGACACTTGCAGGGCTGACACCGGTTCGCTGGATAGACCGTATCGCCTCGATCGCCTCGTCCGCCAACTGCTGGAGTCGAGCATCGTTGGTAAGAAGCTTGATCCGGAATTGTTCCGACCGCAGCACCGACTTCCTTGAATACGATTCCGGCCTGGAGTTCACCTCTGCATCAGGATCCTGCCTGAGCCGGTGCCACCGTTCGATCTGATGATGGCGATACTCGTTGGCCGAAGCCGCGAAGGCGTTGTAGGCATTCAATCGGTCTTGTCGCAAGCGCTCAGAGAAGTTCTGACGGGCTGTCCTGTCAGCTGTAGCCCTCTGGAAGTAATGGGTGACAATAGATCCCAGGAGTGTCCCTGCTATGGCGATCAACGCGGTAACCACACGATCAATCTAGTGCCTCGTCCAGGCGCTGCCGCGAGCAGCGGGGCGGCCTCTGCATGCCGGGACGGGGTTTCGGAGTCTGCGGCGATCAGGGCGTGGAGTCTGCGGCCGAAGGGCTACTCGGCGGATACAATCCAGCGCAACGACTGCCGGAAGTCACCGCGTTCGCGCGATGGATGCGCTCACGGGCCGACCGCAAAAACGGACTGGAACGACAACCTCCCCCACAGGACATGCACAGTGGTGAGGATGAATTCGGTCGTGGCGTCGATGAAGCTGGCGGCGTAGGGAGCGCGGGCGAATTAGCGGACCGGTGTGTCTGCGATGGGTGGTAGCACGATTTCGCCGACGAGTCCGGAGGGTTGGACGCGGCGGGAGTTGTAGACGAAGGCGAGGCGTTCGTCGTTTTTTCCTGCGTCGCCTTCGGCGGCGTCGGAGGCGATGACGTGCCAGTGCTGGCCGAGTTGCTCCAGGAGAAAGGTGAGGGCGGTGGTGTTGCGGTGGACTTCTTGCAGGGCGATCACGTCGAGTCGGGAGATCACCTCGGCGATGAAGGTGACCGCGCGCCAGTCACGTTTGGGGGAGTCGGTGGAGGTGGCTTGCCAGGTGCGGCTGAGGTTGCCGAACATGCGCAGGTTCCAGCTGCCGATGAGGAGATTGTCAGCGGTTCCCGCGGGGATCGTGGCGGCTACAGCGGCACCCAGCTGAGACGCTTGTTGCTGAACATCGACCAGCGGCGTGCTCATAGCTATATTGCAGCACAACCCGCTGGTCCGTAATCGATACTCTGCTCAGGACACGCCTTCGCAGACCGGCTTGCCATCGGCTGAGCCGTTCGGCCCGAGTTTGTATGCCTCGCTCGGGTTCGCATACAGTTGCTTTGTAAATTACCGAGCGAACGCTCAGGTACGAATACCCCTGATCGCGGCCTCTGGACCGGTTTGCCTGGTTCAGGGGCCGCGATTGGTTATCGCCGCCAGCTATTGATCATGGGCATCGGCGTAGTCACGGACGGCTTTGAGGTCATTCCCCCAGTATGCCCCTCGTGAGGTGTCGTCCAGGGGCGATGCGAGCCTCGGAGACCAGAACCCGCCACCGCAACGCCGACCGGCGAAGATCTGGCCTCCTCAGCCAGATCTCGGCGGAGGGACCGGACACGTGAGTCCGGAGGATGAGGCGCCGAGCCGGAGGGCGGCCTGGCACTCACCGTAGAGACCTGTCGGAGATCCACGGGTGACGGGTGGAGGTTGCGGGCTGTGTCGGTGCTTGTGTGGGTCCGCGATCGAGTGGGTGGAGTTCGTTGGTGAGGGCTGTGAGCGCGTGGGCGACTTCTTCATGGGTGGCGCGGATGTAGGTCGTGGTTGATCCGGTGTCGCCGGTGGCATCGGTGTGGCCGGCGTAGGCGTGGGCGACGGCGTAGCCGAAGTTGCGTTCAACCCAGGTGAGGGTGGTGTGACGCAGCCAGTGGGCGCTGACGTTGTAGGCGGCGACCCAAGGCAGCTGTTCGCGCAGCCGGTTCCAGAGGTGGTCGTACCGGCGGGAAGTGAGGTGTCGGCCGTTGCTGTAACGCAGGACTAAAGCGTTGTCGGATCGGTCCTGGCGAGAGGCGCGGGAGGAGGGACGTTGGCGGATGTGGTCCTGCAGGTGGTGCATGAGGGTGGGGGAAATCGGTTGCCAACGTGTCGTATCGTTCTTTTCGCGGAGGTAGACCTGGCTGTAGCGGGGGTCGAGGTCTCGGATTCGAAGATTCAGTACTCCGCCTCGCCGGCAGGCGGTTTCGACGTGCAGGCGCAGGATGAGCGCGTCGAGTTCGCGGTCGTTGCCTGTGGTGGCCGCGGCATGGAAGATTTCCGACAGCTGCTGGTCGTTGAGGGCGTGGCGGCCACTCGGCGGCCGTCGGTTCTTGGGTACTCGCAGGGCCGGGTTGTCGGTGAGGTAGCCGTCGTCACAGGCGTGCCGGTACACCCGCCGGATCGCCGCGAGCATGTGCTCGTAGGCACTGCGTCCGCCGCGAGAGTTGCGCCGCACCACAGCATGTTTCTTCGCATGTTCGGCCAATGCCCGAATCTCGAGGGCGCTGGGCTCGGTGATCAACCGGCTGCCCCACACCTCGACAAGCCGCTTCCAATACGGCCCGTAGTTGCGTAACGAGCCCGGGGAAGCCGCCGCCTCGACCAACGCAACGTAGGCAGCGAATGTCGGAATCGTCCTCGACCCCGGTGCACCGGCAAGCCTCGCCTGAGTCGAGGACGGTTTCTCGGCAGGTGCCGATCCGGTTGCGTCCGTGATGTCCAGCAGTTGTTCGGGACGGATGCCGAGTTGGTCGAGAAGCACGCGGGCGGCGGCAACCGCAGACTCGTCTTTCACCGCGACTCCTCTGCGGTGTGTCGGTGGTGGGCGGTGAGGATGGCTGTGAGCACGTGCGGGGGATAGAGCCGCACTGATGACCGGCTCACGGACCCGACCATCAGGACCTGATCGCCGGGGTGCAGCAGACATCCGCGGCGTATGTCGGCTGAGAGAAAGATCCAGCCGTCGCGCAGTGCCGCCGATCGTGGCGTCGATCCGGGCGTGAGCACGACTGCGCCGGCATCGGTATCCACCGCGAGAGTTCGCAGATCCGACCAGCCCAGCTCGTCGGTGATTCGTTTCAAGCACAAGCGGCCGTGGTGGGTCATGGCCGACACGGCGTAGTGTTCGCGCTCGCCGCGAATAGGCGACAGCACAGCCAGATCCGGCAACGGGAGCGCCGGGATCGTTGCGGGAACCGCCGCAGCGGTTGTCCCCGCGGGCCGGGTAATCGGTGTCATACGACTCCCGCCGGGCCGGCGCCAATGACCTGCATCTCGAGCTCCGATCTCTTCGTTGAAAACGGACGTGCATTCACTGCAAGGTTGCCGAGAAGTGGTTCTGACACGGTGTCGTGCTGAGGAAGCGGCGAGCGGATGCGCTTCGTGTGATGGGTCGCATCGTCGCGGACCAGGATTATAGGACGTTTATCCATGGGATGGTAGTGCATAGGACGATTACGCTCTGGATCAATGCGCGTGGGACGTATGTGCTTGGGCCGACATGTCCAGTCCAGGCAAGCCCGCGCTCAATCCGACCGCTGCGGCGTTCGGAGCACGCGTGCGTGCCCGCCGGACCGAACTCGGCTGGAGCCAAGAAGCTGCCGCGCATGCGTGCGGAGTCCACTGGACCTACCTCGGGCAAGTCGAACGCGGGCAACGCAGTCCGCGGGTAGAGAACATCATGAAGTTTGCTGCCGGTCTGCAGACGACGCCGGGACAGTTGATGGACGATCTTCCTGTCCCGGCGGACTTGGTGTAGGCAGTCTCGACAGGGGCAGACGTGTGGCGAAAGGGACAGTGCAGCCACCGAATTGACCCATCGGAGAGTGCGCGGTGCGAACGGTTGGGTTCGAGTCGTCCGGTACTAGTCTGTTTTGGTTGCTGACAGCGCAGGACCCTTGCAGCACCGCGGCAAAGCCGTCCCCCCGGCGTCCTGTACTTATAGCTGGTAGCAGTCGTACGCAGCTCGCGCCGTTCACACCTGTCGGCCGGCCCGACTGATAATCTCGGGCACTCACCTAGAACGGACCTCGGCGCGATCATTGGGAGCACAGCCATCAACGGGAACTCGACAGGTCCGCGGCATTCGGATGTTCGGCTGATCGTGGCCGCCGGTGGTACCGGTGGCCATATATATCCCGCGGTCACCACAGTTCGAGCGCTGCGTGAGGAACTGGCCGACAGCGGGCGTCGGCTCGAGGTGCTGTGGGTCGGGCAGGGCGGCGGGTTGGAGTCAAGGGTCGCGGCTGGCGAGAGTATCCGATTCACTGCGGTGGCGACCGGCAAGGTTCGTCGCGCGGCCAACCCTTTGAAGATGATTACTCGCGCCAACGCTATGGACATGCTGCACATCCCACTCGGTATCGCCCAGGCTTGGCGCACGGTGGGCCGGTTCCGACCGGATGTGGTGCTCGCGACCGGCGGTTACGTCACCGTGCCGATCGGGTTGGCGGCCTGGCTGCGGCGTCGGCCGCTGGTGGTGCACGAGCAGACTGTCCGTTTGGGCCTGGCCAATCGGGTGCTGGCCCGTCTTGCGACTCGCGTGGCACTGTCGTCGGAGTCCAGTCTGGCGCTGCTGCCCCACCGCGCTGCGGCGAAGTCCATGGTCACTGGTAACCCTGTTCGGCCGGAGTTGTTCGACGGCGACGCTGACAAAGCTGTCGCCGCTCTAGGCGCTGACGGTTTCGACCGCAGCTTGCCGACCGTCTATGTCACTGGAGGTGCCCAAGGCGCGGTCCAGATCAACCGTGTCGTGCGGGAGCTGTTGCCGTGGCTGCTCCAGCGAGCCAACGTGATCCATCAATGCGGCAAGACATCGATCATCGAACTCCGCGAGCACGCCGCTACCCTCGACGCAGCGTTGCGCGGACGGTATGTGGTTACCGACTTCATCGGCCCGGAGTTGGCGGATGTGTTCGCGTTGGCTGATGTGGTCATCTCGCGCAGCGGCGCGGGCACCATCGCGGAGCTCACCGCGCTGGGGAAGGCATCGGTGTTGATCCCTTTGGCGTCCTCGGCGGGCAACGAGCAAACCCACAACGCCACCACACTCGCCGAACATACAGCGGCGGTCGCGCTGCTCGGGGACGTCTCAGCGCAGGCCTTGCGCGAAGCGATCGAACCGCTGCTCGGCGACCCTGGCCGCCGAGCAGCGATAGCCGCGCGTGCCCGCGAGCACGGGCGACCCGACGCAGCTGCGGCGCTGACAAACCTGCTGATCTCCGTCGCCGGTCAAGACCGCTGACAGGTGGTGATCGCATCCCGGAGTACCACGACCACCCGGGCGACGTCCGGTTCGGTCATAGCCGGATGGAACGGCAGGCTCATGATCTCGCGGGCTGTCGCCTCGGTGACCGGCAGCGGTCGCGACCATCGGGTGAATGCTGGCTGGTTGTGGTTGGGCGGGTAATGCACCCCGACACCGATCCCGCGGTCACGCATGAACGCGAACACGCTGTCGCGGTTGGCGACTCGTACCACGCAGTTGAACGGCACACTGTGCTGCACGTCGACGTCGACCAATCTCACGCCGTCCACGTCCGCCAGCGCGCGGGCATAGGCACGCCACAGCGTTTTGCGGGTGGTTTCGATCGAGTCGAAACGGGCTAGTTGCGCGCTCCCGATGACCGCGTGCAGCGCTGAGAGGTGGTAGCGCAACCCGAAGCTGTCGACGTGGTAGGTGGTCGAGCGGATACGGGCGGCTTGAGACTGGCTGACCCCGAGTAGCCGCAGGGTGCGTGCTCGATCGGCTTGCTCACGTGTGCGGGGAATTAAGGCGCCGCCTTCGCCGCAGGTCAAGTTCTTGATCGGTCCGAAGGAGAACGCTGTCAGCGTGCCGGTGGCGCCGACCCGGACCGGGCCGAGGCGGGAGCCGAAGGCGTGCGCGGCGTCCTCGACCACCGTGATACCTCGCTCAGATAACTCTGAGCGCAGGTCGCTGAGGTCGATCGCGCGGCCGCCGTAGAGGACGGGCACTACCGCGCGGGTGCGGGGGGTGATCGCTTCGCGCACTGTGGTGCTGGTGACGCACAGTGTGGTGGCGTCGATGTCGGCGAAACGGGGCTGCGCTCCGGTCATCAGAATCGCATGCACGGTGGCGCAGAACGTCTGTGACGGCACCACAACCTCATCACCGGGCCCTACACCGGCCAGCAGCAGCCCGAGATGAAGTGCGGCGGTGCACGAGGAAACCGCAACCACCTGCGGTACACCCAGGAACTGCGCCAGTTCGGACTCGAATATTTCGGTCGCGGTGTTGTGGCCGTATTGCCCGGCCCGCAGCGCCTCGGCCACCGCAGCGAACTCCGTGCCGTGCAGGAATGGGCTGGCGTTCCTGCTCACAGGGTCGATATTCGTCATCGTCACTCCTTCCGGGACCCACTCGGAACACCGATGGGTCCGGTTGAGTTGATTGGCACCAGCTGGGGGTGTTCGGTGACCGCGAGGGTTGTGGTGGCTTTGGTCAGCTGAACGCCAGGCCTGTAGGTCAACCGATCGTGGTCGATGCGGCGTTGCCCCAGTCCCGCCAGTGTCTGGCCGACCAGGTCCGCGCCAGCCGCTTCGGCGAGCAGGAACCCTCCCGCGATCCGGGCATTCATCTCGGTGATGACCACCCGCTCACCGCCGCCGTCAACCAAAAACCCTTGGACGCAGCACAGTCCGGACGCTCGGACCGTCTGCAACGTCTCGATCACTCGGTCGTGCGATCGGTGGTCGTGGAAGGTTTCACTGACCATCGATAGTCCGCCTTTGGTGAGCAGTCGATACCGCAGGACGGCCGATGCTCGGCCATCGCGGTCGACCACGCAGTCCGCGGTGAACTCGCGCCCCTTGAGTTTGGTTTGAATGATGGGATCGGGCACCAGCTCGCACAGCAGGCGGGCTTGCTCGCGCGTCGAGCAGAACAGCACGTTCTTCGAGCCCTGACCGCGCCGCGGCTTCACGACCAACGCGACCCCGTCCGGTACCTTGTCGATCTGCGAGGGCAGCCAACTGGCCGGAGTGGGAATGTTGTGGTCGGTCAGTAGTCGATGGAACAGCGCCTTGTCCAGACACGCCTGGACCGCGGGCCGCGAGGGAAGCCACGTTCGCACCCCGGCCTTCTCCAGTGCGCTGCTCATGGCAAGCAGGTGGGGGAGTTCGGATTCGACGGTCGGCCACAGCGCGTCCGGTCGAGTTTCCCGGCACAGCGCGAGCATCTCGTCGGGGTAGTCGTCTGCTGTGGCCGGTGGCGTCAGTCGCGGGGTGACGCCGGGCAGCAGGAGACCGTTGGCGAGTGGATCGGAGTCGGTGGCGATGACGTCACAGCCGAGTTCGAGCAGTCGGCGCGTCAGGTCGAAGCCGGGCTGGCCACCGACGCCGGTGACCAGAACACGCTGTGTCATCTCACTGACCGCCCGCCGCGTCGAGTGTGGTCGCCGCGATCGGCGCCGATGGCTCCCGGGGCAGTTGCGCCCACCGGGTGGGGTTGTCGCGATACCAGCGGACGGTATCGGCCAGTGCCTGCTCGAACGCGCGCGTGGGCTGGTAGCCGAGCGCGGCGATCTTCGACCAATCCATCGCGTAGCGGCGGTCGTTGCTACGCCGATCCGGGATGTTGCGGACACGGTCCCACCCCAAGCCGAGTTCGGCGAGGATCCGGTCGGTCAGTTCATGGTTGGTCAGATCGGTGCCGCCGCCGACGTTGTACACCTCGCCCGGCACCCCTTCCCGCAGCACGAGCTCCAGGCCGTGACAGTTGTCCTCGACCGGCAACCAGTTGCGGACATGCCCGCCGTCACCGTGCAACGTCACCGCCTCGCCCGCGAGCAGACGGATGATGAACAGAGGAATGATCTTCTCCGGATACTGTCCCGGACCGAAGTTGTTGCTGGAGCGAGTGAACATACCGGGACACCGAAGGTGCGGTGATACGACATCGCCACCAGATCCGACGCCGCCTTCGACGCGGCATAGGGCACTGTCGGCTGGAGCGGGTACTGCTCGGTCGCCGCGCCGGAGGCCAGCGGCCCGTACACCTCATCGGTGGAGACGTGCACGAACTTACCGATCCCGTGCCGCATCGCGGCCTCCAGCAGCACCTGCGTGCCCGACACGTTGGTGGTCAGGAAGTTGCCTGCTTGGTAGAAGCTGCGGTCCACGTGCGACTCGGCGGCCAGATGAATCACCGCGGTGTGTGTGCGCATCAGGGAGTCGACCAACCGCGCGTCGAGAATGTTGCCCTCCACGAACCGCAGCCGCGGCGAGCCGAGGACATCTGCCAGATTGGCCCGGTGGCCGGCGTAGGTCAGCGCGTCGAGGACCGTCACCTCGAACCCGGACTCCGGCCGCAGCAGCCGACGCACCACATGCGAGCCGATGAAGCCCGCCCCACCAGTGACGAGTACCTTGTTCATCCGCTACCCCTTCTGAAATGCTCGCCCGCTGAGCGTGTTTCAGCCGTAGCGCCCACCGTGGTCGACGGTGGCTGAACGGCTGCGGGCGTGGGTTCAGTGAATCGGTGGCGCTGGGGGTGAGGGAATGCTGAACTGGACTCACTCACGGTTCATTCCATTCACGCGATCACACCGCAGTCGGGGGCACGAGGGTTGAACACACCACAGCGACAGCAGAGCATCGGCGTCGACCAGGCCGCCGAAGCCTTCGCCGCCGAAGTCGCCTACTGGCGCGACGTCAAAGGGTTGGCGAAGAAGGCCCTCGCCGCGAGGATGGGTTTCGACGCCTCCTATGTCAGCCACATCGAATCCGGACGCCACCGGCCCACCGAGGACTTCGCCCGCCGCGCCGACGAAGCCCTCGAGTCAGGCACCGCGATCTGGAAACGCTGGCGCGACTACGAGACCGCCAAACTCCACGCATCCAAACCCGCACCGACCACCACGCCAGGCTCGTCGAGCCAGTACCCCGGAACCGATCTCGTCGTCGAGCACGACGCTGCTCGTCTCGACTACGACGGCACCGCCTACCGGCTCACGATGCGCCGGCTGCTGCGCAACATCGGAGTCGAGCCGATCACCCGCTTCCTCATCCGCATCAGCGTCGACCGGTACCCAGGCGAGCCTGAACGGTCCAAGCAGCACTATCGGCACAATCCACTGACCTGGAACGAACTGGATTTGACGGCGGCATGCCAGGGGGAGCCGATGCGGTGGGAGGCCAAACACGACCATGACGCTTTCAAAGAGGTGTGGCTGCTGTTCGAAAACGACAACGCCCGATTCCCGCTGTATCCGGGCGATTCGGTGTGGATCGACTACGTCTACTGTGTCGGCGACACCAAATGGGGCCGCTGGTTCCAGCGGGCCGTCCGCCTGCCCACCGAGCGACTGGAGGTCACCCTGGCATTCCCTGCCGTGCTCGACCCCGCCGTGTGGGGTATCGAAACATCGATGACCGCCGACGCCAGACCACTACCCACCGCACCGGCCAGACACGACGACAACGACACCGCGATCTTCACCTGGAACACCACCCGGCCACCGCTACACACCCGATACCGGATGGAATGGCGATTCCGATCCTCACCAGAGGCAACCACGCAGGGAAGGAAGCAACCGTGATCGAAACCAAACCCAGCGACGCCATGCGCGGCATCGGAATCGTCCAATCCGACACCCCCATACTCCACCAGCCCAGCCAGCCACTGAACCTCCCTACCGAGCACGACCTCGCGACCGCGATCGTCAACGACCTCATCGCCGCCATGCACCGCGCCCGCCGCGTACACAACTTCGCCAAAGGCATGGGACTCGCCGCGCCACAGCTCGGGATCGGTCGCAGAGTCGCCGTCGTCCAGCCGCCCGAACCGAACACCGAAAAGATCACGCTTCTCAACCCCACCATCGTCGCTCACTCCGACGACCAAGACGAGCAATACGAAGGCTGCCTCAGCTTCTTCGACGTCCGCGGAAAAGTACCGCGGCCCCTGCGAATCGAGGTCGAAACGACCTCATACAGCGGCGAACTCAGTCGGCAGCAATATCAGGACGGTCTCGCCCGCCTCATCCAGCACGAAATCGACCACCTCGACGGCATCCTCTACACAGCACGCATGAAACCCGAAGCGCAACCGATACCGGTCGAGCAATACCGCCTGACCGGCCGGAGCTGGAGCTACGAGTAGAGCGCGAATTCCCAATCACCGCAACGGATCACGACCGGCCGCGCGCCCTCGAGAACAATCGCGATTCCGCAGCCGGGTCGGGCTCGGCGACAAGGCTGACACCGAGAATAACCGCGCGTGGAGTCGATCTACCCCCGCGTGGGGCCTGCTGCTAATCCCGAAGACTGTACCAGCAGACGTGGTTTGGAGGCCGAGCCGAGCACGCCGCCAACGGTGTCCGCGCCGTGAGAAAGACAGCCTCGGCAACCACAGGCCGAGATCGAACGGACGCCGTCAGCGACCACCTCGCCCGGATCAACTGTTTGCGCGCAGGGATGCTCACGCAGTAGAGGAGGTATCAGGTCAGTGTGCCTGAAACTTGCAATTCCTCGCTCAGTCGCTGCAGATTTTTGCGCAACCTAGGAGATCTCTCACTTTCCGCAGCTGTCGCGAGTTCGCGCCAACGTAGCTTTCCGGCAGCCACCGCTTTGCCAACTGCATCTGCGAGCGCGGACCACCCCTCATCGACAGTCGTCTCCCAGTCACCACGCAGCAGCTCGAGTGCGGCGATCTCCAACGACGTCAACGCCAGCCGCTTGAGGTTGCCGCGCGTGGACACCTTCATCCCGGGCACCGCTGACGGCACTGGCCCGGTCACGACCATGGTCGGCTCAGCAGGGACCTGGGTGGTTAACCCAAGCGCACGCGCTGCGGAGAATCCTGTCGGCCCGGCGCCGGTAGTACCCAGCACCTCCACGGCGATGACCTCTGCAGACGGCCGGGTTGTGCCGTAACGGGTCTTAGCGCCCTTGAAGTACAGGCCCCTGCGGATACGTACCAGCTCTCCACGCTGGTATGCGCGCTTGACTGCTGAGGTGGCAGCAGCCGAAGTCCCCGGCAGGCGATTCGTATGCACGAAACTGCCGACCGGCGCTGTCACCAACGCCTTACTGGCGTCACCTATCGCCGCTCGCATGACATGAAACTGTATCGAAAACATGTCACGATTCCAGATAGCAAAAAACGTGACACCAACCCCTGTCGATGGTTCAAGGCCATCCAGTTGAAAGAATTTTGCCCTCCGCAAATGTTCAGTGTGTGGTTGAGACGAGCCCGAGGCAGTCTCGACCTGAACTGACGAAGGGCTTCTGTTTCGACAAGCCGCGTGCCTGCGCGCTGATGTGCCGCTTCTCTGATCCGGTTTGCGTTCAGCGCGATGTGGGCCGACTTGCTCCGTGAAGAGGATCTGGGCTGGACGGCAGGGAACTGACACGCACGTTCGTGTCGCCCTCGTAGGTCGGCATCACGACGGTGGGACGCGGGCCTATCGGAAGCACTCGCTCTCTCGACGTAATGTGCACGCTGGCCCGTGAGAACGTGTCGAACCCATCAGCATCAGCCCGGGATCCGGGAGTGTTCGGGAAATCGCAGATCGCGATTCCGCAGCGAACAGGCCATTCGCGCAGTTGCACAGACCGCGGTCGCGATCTGGATGTCGACCGGGCTCCACGTCTCGGACGCCGCTCCACAGGAGTTGGTCATCCCGACTGGTCGACGTGGACCGCTGAACTCGGCTCAGGATGCCTTGCGGTGCTCGTCGTTCTCGTGCTGAGCGATCACGGCTAGGAGTTCGCGCACCCACGCCGGTCGCTGCTCGCCGGTTCCTGCCTCGGCCACGTCGCGTTCGATCAACGAACGGATATAGGCCGACTGTGACATGCCGAGGTTCGCGGCGCGGCGCTTGCACGCCTGGTCGAGGTCACGGGTCAGTTTCACCGATCGGGGGATGAGGACCGGTTCGGCGGCCGGGCCGGTCTCGATCGGCGGGGTGACCGGTTCATCGGTGAACTCGAGGCGCTCGGTCATCGCCGCCACTTCGGCCGGGCTCATGTTCAAGAACGGATCAGTCATTGCGGGTCGCCTCCCACTTCTCGAAGTCCGCGGCCTGGTCTGTAGTGAGGTACGCGGCGTTGTACACCTCGATGTCGCGACCGAGACGACGGGCGAACACCGATATCGGTGTGCCGTCCTCGGCGCGACCCCAGATCACCAGCGACACCAGCCCGGTCGCCGGGTCGGCAGCCGACCGTAGCCAGACCGGCCGATTCCCTTTCATCCACGCATCCACCAAGTCGAATACGTCGTCCGGGTCGACTCCTGTTCGCGCCAGCATCTGGGCGAGCGCCCAGTACCACTCGATCGCCACACTCTCAGACTACCGCAGAGACTACGCGCGTGGGAGGAGGGCGAAGCCGATAGCACTACCTTCATTCATGGCTGGGACCTCCGGGGAACGCTTTCGCTGTTTGTCCTGCGAAGACTGAAATGAGACGGCATCCTCGAGGGCCCTGTGCCGTGGGCGGGTCATCTCAGAAGGTGTCGTCCCGGTGAGGACTGGTCTATCAGCACGACGCAGTGCCCGCGGTCCCGCTGATTTTGTCAGGTGGATATGTTGGAGGCAGTGGTTTGCTTGCTGTAGGGATCGATTGGGCCGAATCGTTTCGCGATGTGGCGCGGGGGCTACCGGGCCAAGGAGTAATCGAGGGCTTCCGTATCGATCACACTCCGGCGGGGATCGCAAAGCTCGTGGCCCGGTGCACGGAGCTGGAACCCTACCCGGCCGAGGTGCGGGTGCTGGGTGCGCTGGCGGTCGAGCAGTTGCCCCCGGCAAGTATCTGGTGCTCGCCAAAGCCACGACCACCGCGATGACCGCCAACCAGCTGCTCGTCCTGGGACAGGCCCACAAAGACTGGGCACGGCGCATCGGCGAGTTGCTGCTCGGCGATGTTCGCCATGGTCGTGACAAGCAGCCCAGGAATCCCTCTCCGGGAAAAGCCGTCCCGGGCGGTAAGACCTACCTGAGCTTCCCCGGACTCGGGGACGTCCTTGCCGCCCGGATCGCAGGCAAAATCGGGAACCGCCCCAGCAATACACGACCGCGAACGCACTGCAATGCTGCGCATGCACCGCACCGGTCACCCGCCGATCCGGACGCAGCGAATTCGTCGTCGCCCGCAGACTCGCGCACAACCGCTACCTCGGCGCGGCAGTCCGTCAATGGCGTTCTGCAACCCGCGCATCTGCCAGCGGACACGCGAGTTCTCCGACTCCAAGATCGCCAAAGGCAACGGTCTATCGTCGCCTACGACGATCACCTGACCGAGGATGGCGTGGACGCGGATGCGGTCTTCAACACTGCGGGGAGCGAAGGCGCGCCGTCGAAGGGTTCGACGTCATTCGGGCGACCTTGCCCTTACCGTCTTGCGACACCCGGGACCAGGGTATTCGAATGAAGGACCGTCGACCCTACTGCCCGATGTGGAACCCGCGTGGAATGAATAAGTCATCAACCGCACTTACAATCTTCATCGGGGAGTCACACAATGAGCATGCTTTCCCCGCGCCAGGCACTGCTACCAGCCTGGCCAGCGCTGCCCGATTGGTCCGATTTAATAGCTCGATTCGAATCGAGGCCCGTCTGGACGTCACTCGAAGGCCATATGATTCGCGTCGAGGAGAGACTCGAGACGTGCCGCTACATTCTGCGCGCCGAGTTGCCCGGAGTCGACCCGGCGAAAGACGTGGACATCAGCATCCGGGAAGGGCATTTGACCATCAAGGCCGAACGTGCCGAACGTAATGAAGAAGGCACCCGATCGGAATTTCACTACGGCAGCTTCTATCGTTCGGTTCCGTTGCCCACAGGGGCGAAAGAGGATGCCATCGAGGCCACCTATACAGACGGGATCTTGACGGTAAGCGTACCGGTATCCGAATCGGATGCACCCGAAAAGCACATCGCAATCAAGACGACGACTGGAAACGGACCCGGCTGAGGCTGGAAGCCGCACGGCGACGCGGCGTAAACGTGGGCGGCGCCGATCGTGAATGTGAGCGCCTCATCCTTCGGCGGCTACCGAGGTCGACCGCCGGATACTGGAGGATCGCATGATGGCAGACGGACGTTCCCCGATCGTGGTGACGGTCGACCACCCACCAATAGGTCACGCGGCCGCTCTATGGTCGGCATGTCTCGCCGAGCGGCTGTCGTGTCCTCTGCGGATCGTCTACGTCCCTACATCGTGTGACGGCTTATCCGCGAGAACGGCTTCGAAGCGAACCGATCCGGCAGCGAGATCTCGGCAAAGTGCGACGGCCGTCGACAACGCCATCGCCGCCGTGCGCCGCCGCTATCCCGAACTCCTCGTCACCGGCGGAGTGATAGGTGGACCAGCCGAAGAGGCACTGGCCAGCGTGGAAGAGGACGCTCGGATGGTCGTCCTCGGCCACCCGGATGTGGGGGCGCTCGATGTACTGGCGGCCACTTTCCACAGCGCCACGATTGCCGACCACGCGCTCTGCCCTGTGATCGTCTGGCGGGGGCGGCACGACCAGCTTCCGGATCGACGCCTGGTGATCCTCGCTGTGGCAGGCGCCAGCGGCGATACCGGCGCTGCTGTCGCCGCCTTCCATTACGCCAGCCTGTTCGGGGCATCGGTTTTGCCGTTGTGCGTCGGGCCGGAACAACCAGCCGCCGTGATCCCCACAGAACCAGTTCCGGCCGTGACCACTGAGCGAAACTCCCTCGACGCTGACGTGGCCGCAGCACGAGAAGTCTTTCCCGATGTCACCGTGGCTGCCTCTGCCGAGATATCGGATGCGGCGTTGAGCGAACGCGTGATCGGTGCGCAACTGGTGGTCACCGGAGCCGATGGACACGCGCCGGTCTCTGCGGTGCGCGGTTTCGACGCGGAACTCTTCCGCCGCAGCCGGTGCCCGGTCATGATCTGCCCGTCACGGACGCCTCCGGTCGGTCTCGGCGCGAATCCGCTTGCCCGGCCTGCTCCCCCAATTCCCGGCGTGCAGATTCGCGCGCTCACGCCCGAAGACCGGGAAGCGGTCGCGACTTTGCATCGGCAGATGTCGGCGCACGATGCGCGTCTCCGGTTCTTCAGCGCCCTCCCGAAGCACATCGAGGCATTCGCCGAACAACTGTGCCTGCACGACTCCACGCACTTGGCGCTCGGCGCTTTCGAGGGTGCGGACCTGGTGGGGGTCGCCAACTACGTGGTCACCGACGCCACGCCCGGGCATGTCGCCGCGGAGATCGCGCTGGCGGTCGTCGCCCACGACCAGCGTCACGGCATCGGCACGTTGCTCGTCCGGCGGCTGGGGACGGCCGCCTACCTCCGCGGAGTCGAACGTCTCACCGCCGACATCCTGACAGAGAACACCCTCATGCTCGCGATCATCGCCGAACAGGGGTGGAAGGACGCGCTGCGGTACGACGGCACCGTTGCCCACTTCGACCTCGGACTGGACGCCCACAGGCAGGCTCAGCATGCACGAATCGGCTGAACGGAGGGCAGGAGCGCGATGACCGCTGCTCCCACCGGAGTCCGATGCAGTTGGTCACGCCGCCGCCCGTCGCGGCAACGATGTCGGTCACCTCCGCCGGCCTCGATTCCTTCGTATGAGATGCCCATGCGCAACGAACCCGCACTGTGGAGGTTCGTGTCGAATCGGCGGGTTCAGCGGACAGTTCTCTGCCGGGCTCTGCTTGAACGGGTGTCGACGCCGGGTGCGGACGTCTGGTGGTCGCCGAAAAGTCGACTGCCGAGTTGGACGAGGACGTCGTTCTCGTCGCGGTGCGCGAGGCGGAGTCCGCCGCTGCGGAGGGTCCGTTCCCCGCGACTGTCACCGAGCCTCCCACGGATCGGACCGGTCCGGCGAGGTATCTGGTCGCTGCGTGCTCCGATGTGGCCGCGATCGCCGTCGGCACGGTCGGCGCCGTGTGCGCGTGCCCGCGCGGTTGACGCCGGTCGAACCCGTACCCGTCATCGCGTTCGAGCAGAACCAAGAGAGGCTGCGGAGCCCGCTTGAACGGCGTTTCGGCACCGCCGAGGTGGACTTGGCGCTCAGGCTCGCGGCTGCCGCCGTAGGCGCTGTGGAACGACACCCGCTCAGCCCGGCCGTCGATCTCGTGCATCGCGTATCGCTCCTGCGGCAAGAGTGCTCGCGCGCGACTACCTTCACACGGGTGGAACCGGTGCGGTACACGGCGCCGCCGCAGGGGCGCCCACTGCCGCAGTGCGCCGCGGCGCGGCCCATCCCACTGCCTCCGGGGCCGATCGAGCGCTACGACGAGCAGGCGACATCATCCGCCTCGGTCTGGGCGAGGGCGTGCCTGAGGATTGCCGGCTGCTCGAGGCCGATGGCCTGGAAATCGACGAATCGGCGTTGACCGGCGAGGCGCTACCGGTGGCGGAGGCTCCCTACTGGCGCGGTAGGTGATCTGAGTCGAGCGCGGAACCGCCGGCATGCCGCTCTCGTGATCGGCTGCAGAACACTCGGAAGCCGGGGCGCCGTGTGGTGCGGCGACGCACGAGTAGCAGCGCAGCCACGGCCACGACGATCGGTAGGAAGCTGACAGTCAGCATGGTGAGCCGAAGGGCGTCCGCGAAGTCCAGATCGAGCCGCAGGCCGGCCGCTTGCCGCAACAGGTTGGGATCGTAACCTGCGCTGCCCGGACTGTGAGCCACCGCGCTGCGCGCGGCGTCGACTGCCCGCTCTGCGGTGGTGGCCGACAGTGCGCGCGAGTGCGCGTCGGCCAGCCATTCCCGCCGGAAGAAGATGTTCAGCAGCAGGAGGTAAACGGTGGGTCCCAAGGCGTAGCCGGTCATTCCGGAGGCCAATTGGACGGAAGCGACAGTACCGGAACGTCCGGGCGGTGCTTCCGACAACACCATTTCGGACACCGAAGTAGAGGTGACCAGTGCGCCGAGATTACACAGCCAGGTGGCCAGTACCAGCAACCACAGCGCCATCGTGGGACTCGCCGTTCCCGCCATCAGCAATCCGCTCGCCGATAGCAGCAACAGCCCGGTGATCAACACCGGTCGTGGGCTGTAAACGCCCACCAAGCGCCCGGCCACGGTCACGGCGCCCGCGATCAGCAGTGTGCCGGGCAGGTACAGCGTGCCGATGGCCTCCGGCGACAGCGACAGCACCTTGCCCCCGAACTGTCCGAGCGCGACTCCCAATCCGGCGGACAGGAAGTTGAGGGTGAGTGCCGCCGCCAGAGCGACACCGAACGTCGCGCTGCGGAACAGCGTCAACTCCAAGGCTGGTTCGGGTGTATGCCGTTCATGAAGCACGAATGCGGTCGCCGCCGCAGCACCGAAGGCGAGCGGTAGCCAGGTTTCCGGCCGGAGAACGCCCTTCTGCGCGGCGGCGATGCCGACGACGAGGCCGAGCAGCGCCGAACCGATCAATGCCACACCGATCACGTCCAGCCGAGGGCGCTGCCGAACGGGCGACTCCGGCACATAGACGGCGGTCAGCCACAGCGCGAGCAACGACAGCGATGGGGCGACCAGGAACAGCGATCGCCAGCCGACGGCGGTCACCATCCAACCGGTGAGCGCCGGGATCACACCACACAGGATCATCTCCACCGCCATGAAGACACCGATGGCGGTGGGGCGCTTCTGCTCCGGTACCGATGTCTTCAGCAGAGCCAGCGGCACGCCGAGCAGCGCTGTCATCCCGAGACCGTCGAGTACACGCATCGTGAAGAGGTAGCCGTAGCCGGGTGACAGCAAGGAGAGCAGGTCGACGACCGTCACGATGCCCAGACCGATCATCAACAGCCGCTTGAGCCCGTAGGCATCTCCGAGATTGCCCGCGGCGAGGACGGCGGCGGCCATCACGAGGGTCGCCGTTCCGCCGAGCGGACCGACGAGTTGCGGCGGCACGCGTAGGTCCCGGCTCATTTGCGGCAGGTTCAGGCTGAGCACGAGGGGGTCGAGGACGGTGATCGTGAATGCGAAGGCGAGGGCGAGTATGACCGGCAGGTTGTGGCTGGTTGCCGCGTTCGCCGGATCGGTGCCGGGCGCCGGTTGCTGTTCCGGACTCACTTCGCATGCCGTGATCGAGCGGTGGCGGTACCGATGGCGGGTTGCGGTCGTTGTGTGAGCTGCCGGTTGCGGGCGTGGGCCAGCAGCACCGCGATCTCGGTCGTGATGCTCGAGGACATCGTCTCGATGTCGGGCGTCGTGTCGTAGTCACCGGTGATGCCGAAAGTCAGGCGGTCGAGGTAGCTGAGGATCGCTATCGTCGTGCGCACCCGCATGGCGATGGGGATGCAGGGCCACAACTCGATCACTTTCCGGCCGCCGAGTGTCAGGCGGTGCCGCGGTCCGGGAATGTTGGTCGCCAGTGCGACGACGCCGCGCTGAGGGAAGGAGACCGCCAGCCGGAACACTTCGGCCACGATCCCGAACGGCAGCCGCCGGGAGAATGAGAGCACCGATTTCTCGGCGTCGGCTTCGCCCCGGGCTCGGTGCCTGCCGATCTGCTCGTGGACGGCGATGAGGCGCTCCACGGGCTGGTCGAGTTCGATCGGCAGATGAGCGATCACCGCGGAGACGCGGTTGTCGAGCACCTGTTTCGCCTCCGTCGTTCGGGTCGAGACCGGTACGACGATGCGCAGTTCGGTGGGTGTCGGATGTTCGCCTCGGCTGAGGAGCAATCGACGGTAGGCGGCGGTGATCGCGGCCACGGCGATATCGTTGACGGTGACATCGAAGGTCGTCGCTATCTCTCGTACCTGCGGGAGCATGGTTCGCGCCACGGTGTAGCGCCGCTGTTTACCGATGGGGCCGTTGAGCGAGGATTCGCTTGCCGGCGCGATCGCCGCGTACAGCACCGGCGCCAAAGTGCGCACGGTTCCCACGGCGGAACGCGGGATGGCCACCGGTGCCTGCATCACTTTTGTCAATAGTTTCAGAATCCCGGTGCCCGAACGTTTTCCATTCGGCCTTCGGTGCTCGCCGACGTCGACCGGGGCGGGGTCGCAGAAGCTTTCCAGCAGCGTGAGTTCGGAGATGCCGTCGACCATGGTGTGGTGAGCCTTGAGGATCATCACCCAGCGGTCCTCGGTCAACTGGTCGACCACGACTACTTCCCACAGCGGATGGTCACGATCCAGCCGCTCGGTCAGCTCGGTCGCGATCAGCTCCTGCAACTCCCGCTCGCCGCCCGGGGCCGGTAACGCGGTCCACCGAATGTGATGGTGCAGATCGAAATTCGGATCGTCCTCCCACACCGGCGCTTTCACGTCCCATGGCACGCGGCGCACCCGCTGGCGCAGCCGTGCGTGCCGCTCCAGTCCGCGATCCAGCCAGCCGCGCAGCTCGTCCCTGGATGGCGATGGACCCTCGAGGATCGCCACCGTACCGATGCCGAGGCTGACCCGGCGGTCGGTGTCTTCCATTTCCATGAAGCCCGTGTCCAGCGGGCCCAATTCGGTCATCGCGAACCTGTCCCGGCAGCGTCGCAAGCTGCTGCCTGTTGGCTGGAACTACAGAAAGAATTCTCCCGTGGATACGACATTCCGAGTGAGATGCCAATGTCACGGGCGCAGGTGACGTTGGGCTCCTTTCCGCGGCGGAACTCGGTTCCGCCCGTGCGTGGTCAACTCGCCGACCTGGCGATGATCATCGGCACCTGAGCCGCGTGCAGGACGGCCTGACCGACCGAGCCGAGCGTCATTCCGGAGAAGCCGCCGCGACCGTGGCTGCCGACCACGATGAGCTGGGCCTTGTCGCCGATCATGAGAAGCCGGTCGGCGGGACGGTCCTCGGTCACGATGCGGTGCACCGGAACCTCCGGATACTTCTCACCGAATCCGGCAATGCTGCGGGAGAGCAATTCTTCGCCCTCCTCCTGCATTTGCTCGGATGATTCGAAGCGCAGGAAATCCGACCAGGTGTGCACTGCGACCAGTTCGACACCGCGGAAAGCGGCTTGGTCGAACGCGATCTCGACAGCGTGCGTGCTGCTGCGGGAGCCGTCTACGCCGACCACCACCGGGCGGTGCGGCGACGCGGGCGTTTCCGGAATGACCGCGACCGGGCATGCGGCGTGCCGTGCCAAGGCGGTGCTCACCGAACCGAGCAGTCTGCGGCTGACCGCGCCAAGCCCGTGGGTGCCGACAACGAGCAGTCGCGCGGCTTTGGAGCGATCGCGCAGGACCGGGATCGCAGGGGCGTCCACCAGTTCGGTGCTGATGTCGAGTTCGCCGATCGACGCGGATTCGGCGACGGCGGTCGCGCGGGCGGTTTCGAGCGCGTCCAGTCCGCCTTGGCGGTAACTGTCGAAGTCGAACTGTCCGAGCTCGAAGCCCGATCCGAATTCACCGAGGACACCGATCGCGTAGAGCAGGTGCAGCGGCACGTGACGGCGGGCGGCGTCGACGGCAGCCCAGCGTAGCGCCGCGAGCGCGACGGGCGATCCGTCGACGCCGACGAGAATGGGGAGATTACCGATCCTGGACATCTTCTTCGCCTCTTTCGGACTGGCGCGACAGCGAGTTCCGATTCCGAGCGATCTCGCGACAACCAGCTACCGGACCGGGAACTCGGCGGAGTGCGAGGTCGCGCACCCTGCCGCGTGCGTCCGGCCTGCCGCTACGAGCTACTGCGGTGCGGATGCGCTGGTGAGATGCTCGGCGATGAGGATGCGGTGGGCTTGCTGGGCCGCGTCGGCTCGGCGTTGATCATCGGTGTCGCTGCTCGGCAGCTGTTCGAGTCCTCGGGCGAGAACCGCGACCGCGTCGCCGAGCAGTAGCACTCGGTGCTCCAACTCCTCGAGCCGTTCGGCGATGGCATCCTCGGGCGCGACCCGGTGAACGCCCTCGGCGCCGGTCGCGCCGCGCAACACCGAGCGCAGGCGCATCGGCACCGCGGTGACGATCCGGCGCGCGATGCGCAAAGACGCTTCGAGTGAATCGCTTCTGGGAGACATGGCACCAGGGTCGTCGCGACGGCTATGGTCCGCCTAGGGTCGGACGTCCCTCACGGGAACGTCCGATGACCTTCATGGCGGCGTGGACTCCGCCCGAAGCGGTCACCGAGCCAGCCGGAGGTGACGACGCTGAGGACCTTCGCCTCTGCAGCCCGGACCGCGGTGCGCAACATGCTCTACATATGTCCGGCGCGCTGCTGACCGACTTCTACGAACTGACCATGGTGGACAGCTACCTCCGCAGGCAGATGACCGGACTTGCCACTTTCAGCCTGTTCGTCCGGGACCTGCCCGCCAACCGGGGTTTTCTCGCCTCCGCAGGAGTCGGCGATTGCCTCGACTGGCTGGAGCAGTTCAGTTTCACATCCGAACACCTGGACTATCTGGCCGGGGCCGGTTTCGGTGGTGACAGTCTCGAGGCGTTCGCCGCGCTCCGCTTCGACGGTGAGGTGTGGGCCGTGCCAGAGGGGCGAAGCAGTCGAACCCGCGCGAGTCGCCGATGTCATGTCCCTGGACGAACGGGAAGCGATCCGCGATCGCGGCCTGCTGACCAAATGCGCGGTCGTCTTGGTGGGTGGTCTTCACCGGGTTCGTTGGGCACTCGGCCTTCCATATCGAGCCATCGGTGGTGGCTTTGCTGGGTGCCGGGATTCTGGTAATCATCTCCGGCCTACCGCAACAGGAGTACCTGGCCGCGGTGGAATGGGAGACGCTGCTGTTCTTCGCGGGGCTTTTCGTCATGGTCGGTGCGCTGGTCGAGACCGGGCTCCTCGAACAGCCCCGCGGCGGCGAGGGTGCCGACCAAAACCCCGATTCGGACGTTGTCATCCCGCGATGGGCCTCGGCGAAGGCGAGTTCACCGATGAGTAGCGACTGTGCATCCGATACCGCAGTAGAGCAACTCCAAGCTCCCGCTCGAGTCGGGCGATCCGAGCGTGCGCCGAATGCCCCGGCGACGCTAGGGCATCGGGTTCACCGTCTCAACGACCAATGGCCCTACATGGCGCCGAGTGCAGCGCCGACCTGCGACCAATGGCCCTACCATCGGTTGCTGGCAGATTGCGACGATAAGTCGGGTGGGGAGCAGAGAGGAGGTTGCGCGCATGCATGCGCAGGTGGGGGACTGGCTGATAGTCGAAGGTCGCAATCTCGGCGGCGCGGTCCGGCGCGGTCTCATCGAGGAAGTGCACGGCAGCGACGGAACGCCGCCTTATCTCGTGCACTGGATCGACACCGGCCATCGAGCACTCACCTTTCCCGGCCCGGACGCACATGTAGTCACCCGCGACGAACTGCGGGCACAGGAAGAAATCGCGGAGGCACATCTGTCCTCCAGGCACTATCGGGCGAGCCGATCTGCCGCGAGGTCCTCGGGCGCCTGAGTAGGACACCTCCGAGCTACCAGGTGAACACCATGACGGAGAACACAACCCCACCGTGCGAACACATCGGCCGATCCACCGTCGTCGCCGTCGACGGTTCCGCTTCCTCCTACCACGCCGTGGCATGGGCGGCGGCGGACGCGGCGCTGTACCGGCGCGGACTGCACATCGTGGCGTCCGTTCGAACCGGCTTCGGTCCTGGACACTGGTCGACCGACACCGCCGGAGTGCGGCGACGCAACGGAGAGCGAATACTCGCCGAGGCCAGGGATACGGCTCGCAAAGCCGCACCCGATGAGACGCTGACGGTGGAAACCGCACTGATCGACGATCCGGTCGTCGCGCACCTGATCGATCGTTCGCGATGGTGGCGAATGGTGGTCGTCGGCCACCGTGGTCTCGGGGCCTTCAGCCGTCGATTGCCCGGGTCGGTGAGCACAGCGGTGATCAAGAACGCCCATTGCCCGGTCGCCGTTGTTCGGTCGGCCCCCGCTACGGATGCGGAGTCCGTGAGTAGGCCGGTCCTGCTCGGAGTGGATGGGACACGCGACTGTGGATCGGCGGTGCGGCTGGCGTTCGAAGAGGCATCGCGTCGGGAGGTGGAGTTGATCGCGTTGCACGCATGGAGCGATACGCGTGGAACCAATCTCATCCCGGCCTGGGAGGCCGTGCGGGAGCTGGAAGACGCGGCGTTGGCGGAGAATCTCGCGGGATTCGGCGAGCGATATCCGGAGGTACCGGTACGGCGGGTGTTGGCCCACGACAGCCCGGTTCGCTGTCTGACAGACGAAGCGTGCGGCGCGCAGCTGTTGGTGGTGGGTAGCCGTGGCCGTAGGGGCGCCACCGGACTGCTGCCCTGCTCCATCACGTCGGCGCTGGTGAATTCGGTGGAATGTCCGATCATCGTCGCGCCTGAGCCCCGAGACCAGCAATAGATGTCGTCTACTTTTCGCGGACCAGCTGTCCGGGGGACAGCTGGCCCTCGGCGGCAAGTTCAGCCGGGAAAGCGGTGAGTGGTGCGCCGTCGCGCGCGGAATGAACCGCGAGTCAACCAGCTGACGACCGGGTAGGACCAACGGCTCTCCACTCGGCGACGATCGGACCTGCCCGAGCCGAGGCGACGACAATCACACTGGGTGTGGAAGGAGGTCTGCGATGTATTTCGATGATCGCCGTGACGCCGGGCGTCGATTGGGGAGACGACTGGAGTACCTCCGGGACGAAAATGCCATCGTGGTCGGCCTACCCCGCGGCGGCGTCCCCGTGGCCTACGAGGTCGCACGGGCGCTGGACGCGCCCTTGGATGTGATCGTGGTTCGCAAACTCGGTGTGCCATACCAGCCGGAACTCGCCTTCGGCGCGATCGGCGAAGACGACGTCCGAGTGATCAACGACGTCGTCCTCGGCTATACGAGACTCACCGGCGACGAGATTGCCACAGTGGAACGACGCGAACGCGCCGAACTGCGGCGGCGAACCGAGCGGCTGCGGCGCGCTCACCCGCGTATCCCGCTGTCGGGCCGGGCGGTCATCGTCATCGATGACGGTATAGCCACCGGTGCGACGGCCCGAGCCGCCTGCCAGGTCGCCTGGGCACAAGGCGCACAACGGGTCGTGCTGGCTGTCCCGGTAGCTCCGCGTGACACACTGGCGGCGCTGGGGGAGGTGGCCGACGAGGTGGTCTGCCTCGAGATGCCCATGTGGTTCGGGGCGGTCGGCAGCTGGTACCGCAATTTCGGTCAGGTCACCGACGCCGAGGTCGACCTGCTGCTTCGTGCCGCAGGAGACCGCGGGATGCCGGCTCATGTATCCGGCGACGATCCGCCACTGTGTGATGAGGATATCCAGATCCCGATCGGAGAGACAGAACTGTCCGGGCATCTCACCATCCCCGAGAATCCGCTCGGGATGGTGGTCTTCGTGCACGGTAGCGGCAGCAGCAGGCACAGTCCGCGCAATCGTTTCGTAGCCGAGGCGCTCAACCGAGTGGGGCTTGCCACCTTGCTGTTCGATCTGCTGACGCCGGAGGAGGAAGTCGATCGGGCGCGGGTTTTCGATATCCCGCTGCTGTCGCGGCGGCTGCTCGAGGTCACGCGATGGCTGACCGGTCGAGCCGAGGTCGCCGGTATGCGGATCGGTTACTTCGGCGCCAGTACGGGTGCGGCCGCGGCGCTGCGCGCTGCGGCGGATCCCGGTGTCGCTATCGCCGCGGTGGTGTCGCGTGGCGGTCGGCCGGATCTCACTGGACCGGCGCTTCCGGCGGTGCGTACGCCGACGTTGCTGATCGTGGGTGGGCACGACTATCAGGTGCTGGAGCTCAATCGGTTGGCGGCACAGGAGATGTCGTGTGAAACCGCGCTCACCGTGGTGCCCGGTGCCACGCACTTGTTCGCCGAACCGGGCGCATTGGAAAAGGTCGCCGAACTCGCGCGTGATTGGCTGGTGGCTCAACTGGCGCCCGCGCCAGCGGTCGACAGCGGCGCCAGACGGACGGACACGCGACTGTGACGTCGATTCGGGTTCTGTCCGGCAGCGCCGATCCGCAACTGGCAGCCGCTGTGGCCGACCTGCTGGACGTCGCGTCCGCCGATTGCGCCATCGAGCGATGCGCCGTGTCGTAGTGACCGATTCGATCGCACATGAGGATTCGGCCGCACCGATAGAAGTTTGCTCCGTCGCTCCACTGCTGGCGGATGCCATCGCTCGGCTGCATGGTGAGCGTCCGCAGTACGCGTTGCTCGGTCAGGTCTGACACATTCTCGGTGCGGAATCAGCGCACAACACCAGCTAGGGTCGCAGCGCCCGGGCATGAGACCGTGCACCTGTGCCGCACATCGACGTCGAGTTGGGCGGCCGAGCCTGTCATGGCCGACTGCGGCGGTGACGGATGCGCAGTCGCGGTCTTCGAGAGGGATGGAAGCCGATCTCACGCCGTTGCGCGGTCTGTCCCGACGGACGGAAATCCGGTCCGGCGCCGAGCACGCAGCGGCATGCCGAGCGCGCAGCGGTCGCAGGCGAGCACGGCGGCGGGCAGCGACGCCGACGGTGGTGGTCGCGCGTGTCGGTTCGGTGACCGCGGCCAGATCCGGCCAGGCCAGCACCGCGACCGGGTGACGGAAGGTGAGTGCCGTTGGCGGGAGTGGATCGGTGGTCGTCGATCCACCCACACGCCCACCATGGAAGCGGTCTGAGCGTGTCAGATCGCGGCGAGATGGAAGTCGACGGTGTTCGGGCCCGGAAACATTTCCGCGGTCACGTGCACCTCCACGGTCCCGGTGAAGTAGGGCGTGACCGGGACTGCGGCAGCGAGACCGGCGCAGCTGGTGACGGCATGCCAACGAATGCCGTCAGGACTGGGCGGTGACGGGAAGACCGGCGCCGCCGAACCCCGAAGAGTGAAACACACCTCGACACCTTCGACTCCGGCACCGGAGGAATCGGTGACTTGGACGACACACGATTCAGGAAACGGTGTTCCTGCCGCGGTCTTCTGTTTGTTGCCCGCGTGGATGTGCAGCCTGTTCTCGGCCATGGCCTACCTCTGGAATTCTCTTGAGAATTCTGAGTCAATCGCGACCGGCGGCAGCCGATGAAGAGTCTTAGGTCCCCTGTCCGGGCCGGTTGCCGAAGTGCCTTATCGATCGGCCGGAAATCCGTAAAATGAGGTAATGAAGGTCCTCCAAAAATTCGAGGAACCTCCCGATCTCAGCAAGATCGAGAAACGGGCATCCTCGGTTGCGCAGCTACTGGTCGACCGCATCGCGCAGACTGCCGATACGGAGGCATTCCGATTCCTTGATGATGGTCGCTGGACCAGCGTGTCCTGGAAGCAGTTCGGTGAGCGCGTCGACACTCTCGCCGCCGGGTTGATCGCGCTGGGCATCCAGGCCGAGGACCGGGTAGCGCTCGTGTCATCCACGCGGTACGAATGGGTGCTCGCCGACTTCGCCGTGATGTGCGCTGGTGCGGCCACCACCACCGTGTACCCCACCACCAACGCCCCGGGCGTCGCGTTCATCGTCGCCAACTCGGGCAGCCGTGTCGTCGTCGCCGAGGATCGGTCGCAGGTCGACAAACTGATCGAGCACCGCGCCGAGTTGCCCGACGTTCGGCAGGTGGTGATCTTCGACGGCGAGGGCGACGGAAACTGGGTGATCACTCTCGATGAGCTCCAAGAGCGCGGACGGAGAGTGCTCGCCGAATCGCCCGACGCGGTGGCCGACCGCATCCGCGGAATCCGGCCCGAGCACCTGGGCAGCATCATGTACACGTCCGGGACGACCGGCACCCCGAAGGGGGTTCGGCTGCCGCATTCCGCATGGACGTACAGCGCCGCAGCGATCGACGCCCTGAACGTTCTCAACGCCAACGATCTGAACTTTCTGTGGCTGCCGCTGTCCCACGCGTTCGGAAAGGTGATGCTGGCGCTGTCGCCGCTGATCGGCTTTCCCACGGCAATCGACGGCCGGGTGGACAAGATCGTGGACAACCTCGCGATACTGCATCCCACAATCGTTGCGGCCGCCCCGCGCATTTTCGAGAAGGCGCATGCCCGGATCGAGGGCATGATGGCCGAAGAAGGCGGGTTGAAGAAGAAGCTCTTCGAGTGGGCGGTCGGGGTCGGCCTGGAAGTTTCGCGGGCGCGACAGGCCGGCAAGGATCCGTCGTTGCTGGTTTCGTTGCAGCACAGAGTCGCCGACAAGCTGGTACTGTCCAAAATCCGTGAACGCTTCGGTGGTCGGTTGCGGTACTTCGTTTCGGCTGCGGCCCCGTTGGACCGCGATGTCGCGCAGTGGTTCGACGCGGTCGGAATCGTTGTCCTCGAAGGCTACGGCCTGACCGAGACCGCCGCCGCCTCCTTCATCAACCGCCCGGGCGCATACCGGTTCGGAACCGTGGGCAAGCCGTTTCCCGGCACCGAGGTCGAGATCGCCGAGGACGGCGAGATCCTGCTCCGAAGTCCCGGCGTGATGAGTGGCTATCACGACCGTCCCGAGGCCACTGCCGAGGCTTTGGACGCGGACGGCTGGTTCCGCACCGGCGATATCGGCGAGATCGACGCAGACGGATTCCTGCACATCACCGACCGCAAGAAGGATTTGTTCAAGACTTCGCAGGGTAAGTATGTCGCGCCATCGGCGATTGCCGCCACGTTCAAGGGAATGTGTCCGTACGCGGCGGAATTGATCGTCTACGGAGAAACACGACCCTATTGCGTCGCGTTGGTCGGCCTCGACGCCCCGAGCATCACCGAATGGGCTGGCAAGCACGGTCTGGCCGGCAAACCGCTCGCCGAAATCGCGCGGGACGAGAAGACCCACGACGTGATCGCCGCCTACGTCGACCACCTGAACTCACAACTCAATCGCTGGGAACAGATCAAGAAATTCGACATCATCGACCACGAACTGTCTGTCGAAGCCGGTGATCTCACACCGAGTATGAAACTGCGCCGCAAGATAGTGGTCGAGAACCTCGCCGACAGCATCGACGCCCTCTACCACTGAAGTCGATCGATGACTGTCGCTTCGCACATGTCAGGTTGGGGCAGGCGACCACCACCGGTGTCACCCGCGGTTGTGCGACTGCGGTTCATTCGGTGGGTGATCTCTGACCCAGGTGGTGCGGGAGTGGGCGTGCTGAATGCATGCCGGAATTGCGGGTGCCGAAAGTCCTGAGATCGAGAGACCGGCGGCCCGGACGCACCGGACGTTCCGCACTTCCGATTGGGTAAAGCTGTCGGCGATGCTCCATATGGACGAGTTGGCTGTCAATAGCAGTCGCGAAAGCGGAACCGGGGGCTGCGCGGCCCCGAGCATGAACGGCGGAACCGTCGAGCCGACGTCAGGAGAAGCTGTGAACGCGAAACAGTCACCACAGCGCCGCACTCCTCGGCTGCGGTGGCGATCGATCCTGGTCGAGGGCCGAGCCGCCCGCTACGCAGTCGGCGGGTCAGGCCCTCGCGTAGTCTTCCTGCACGGCTGGGGACTCGGCGGACGGGCCTATGCCGGTCCGCTCGATCAGCTCATCCACATGGGAATGCGCGTGTGCGCCCCAGCCATGCCAGGGTTCGGCGGCACCGCCAGCTTGCCGGCTGAGCAGCGAAGTCTCTCCGGATACGCTCGGTGGGTCGGCGACTTCGCCGAGACGATCGGCCTGCCCCGACCGGTGACCTTGGTCGGGCACTCCTTCGGGGGTGGCGTCGCGATCAAAGCCGCCCATGACCTGCCCGACCTCGCCGAGCACCTGGTGCTGGTCAACTCCATCGGCGGTTCGGCATGGACCGACGGCCGCGGAGTGGTACGCGCGCTGCGTGAACGTCCGTTGTGGGACTGGGGCTTGCACCTACAGGCCGACTTGCTTCCGCGCCGTCAGGTAACCCGGGTCCTGCCGGTGATCTTGCGCGATGCAGTGCCGAACATTCTGCGGAACCCGACCGCGGTGTGGGAAGTCGCCCATATCGCCCGGACCGCCAATCTGGCCTCCGAACTGTCCGCGCTCACCGAGCGCCGCCTCCCCATCCTCGTAGTGTGGAGCAAACGGGACACGGTCATACCCGAATCCACTTCATTGTCGTTGCGGACCGCGCTCGGTGACCCGCACGCGATCACCGTGCCCGGGGGCCACACCTGGCTCATGCACGACCCCCACGCCTTCGGCGAACTGATCACCAATGTGATCGGCGAACCAGTTGCCCACCCTGGCGCCACCACCGACCGCCCTGCGGCAGAACGAACAGCGAGATCCCGCGGTTGCGAACAGGATCCGGGGCCTGCGGCATCTACGAACACCGGCAGTGGACCTCACGGAACTTCATGGATCGAGGCCTTCGGGCTTCAGAACACTCACCGCGGTCTCGCGCGATGACAGCACTTCGGAAGACCCGCGCCGAACTCGGCGAACGGAATTCACTGTTCGACATTGCTGTCACGCACCGCGCACCCGGCTCTTCTCGATCTGAACGCGGTCTGGAACCTGTTGCGGCCGACAGGGGAACTGGGCGCGCCACGGTGATGACCTCGATCGCGGTTCTGCCCGGTGGCGCCGGTTCGAAGCCGGCCTGCGGATATTCGGCTGCTGATCGTGTGTTCGCTCGTCCAGGCCGGTGGGCCGATCCGATTGAGCAATACCCGACGTCACGCCGCGCGCCCGACGTCACGGTGGAACCCACCAGCATGGGCCGCTGTGCGGCGGGATGCGTGCCGATGTGGTGCGGCGCGCTTTCGATGCTCAGCGCAGCGGCACTGTCCAGTGCAGTCGGGTGCCGACGGGGCTTCCGTCCGGTCCGATTCCGGCTGTGAGAGTAGAGGTCCCGGACGCGTTCTCGGCTCGCGCCCGTAAATTCGCAAGACCGCTGGGCGTGATGTCGCTGGGTAGCCCGCAGCCGTCGTCCTCGATGACGATGGTCAGGTCGTCGGCCACGGTGATCTCGACCGAGACGGTGTCGGCTCCGGAGTGCCGTACGGCGTTGC
>NZ_JBSGEZ010000068.1:0-38838 GCF_053603155.1 Nocardia sp. NPDC004260
GCCGAACCACCGGAAGCGAACGCGTCACCCAACCAAAAGCCATAACTCTGGGCCACGTCGTTGGCGATATCGGAAAACGTCGCGGTGCCCTTGTCGGCCGCCACGACCAGGTAGGTGTCGTCACCATCACGCCGTACCACTTGTGCTGGCGGAAGGACTTCGCCCGTCGCGCGGTCCACGTTGTCGGTGATGTCCAGCAGGCCGGAGATGAACGTGCGGTAGCATGCGACGCCTTCCGCCCCGAACGCTTGGCGGTCGGCGGCGGGATCTCCCGTGGCCGCGGGGGGTTGCTTGACCACGAAACCGCCCTTGGCGCCGACCGGCACGATGACCGCGTTCTTCACCGCCTGCGCCTTCACCAGACCGAGAATCTCGGTGCGGAAGTCCTCCAACCGATCCGACCACCGCAAACCACCACGAGCGACCGAGCCGAAGCGCAGGTGCACGCCTTCCACCTGCGGCGAGTACACGAAGATCTCGAACTGCGGCCTCGGCTTGGGCAATTCGGCGATCGCATGCGGATTCAGCTTGACCGACAAGTAGTCCAGCGCGGCTCCGGCCTCGTCACGCCGGTAGTAGTTGGTGCGCAGGGTCGCCTCGATCAGGCCGAAGAGGGCGCGCAGGATGCGGTCGGTGTCCAGACTGACCACCGCGTCGATCTCGGCCTGCACCCGCGCGGCGATCTCCGCCGCGCGGTCGTCCGCCTCCGTCCCGACACCGTCCGGGTCGAAGTACGCGGCGAACAGGTCGATGCACGACCGCGCCGTCGCCGGATGGGTCAGCAGCACGCGAGTGATGTTGCCGAAGGTGTAGGCGAATCCGGCCTGCTGCAGGTACTTGGCGTAGGCACGCAGCAAGGCCACCTCACGCCAGTGCAAGCCGGCGCGCAAGACCAGTTCGTTGAGGCCGTCGACTTCGGCGCGGCCGAACCACATCGCGGTCACGGCGTCCGGAAAGCGCCTCCGCGCACTGGTTTCCGGCAGCGACGCGGCATCGACGGAATGCGCCAGCTGGGCGGCGGGCTCCGCGTCGAGCGCTTCCCGCAGCGGCGCCGCGCTCACCCGCAGCCCGAAGTCGTAGATCCAGCGGTCCGGCCGGTCCGCCAGCACGACGCGATAGGGCCGCTCGTCGACCACCTCCACACCGAGGCTGTGCAGCACCGGCAGCACCCGGCTCAACGAGACGCCTTCGCCCGCGACGTAGAGCGTGAAACGCCATTCCGGCGCGGCGGAGTCGCCCTGGCGGTAGAGGTCGGTGTCGATCTCCCCGTCGGACAGCCGCTCGAGGCGCCGCAGATCGGTGAGCGCGTGCGCGGGCTCGTGCTCCTGCTGGTAGCCGGTGGGGAAGGCCGCCGCGTAGTCGGTGGCCAGCGCCTGCGGCACGTCGGACGCGCCCGCGGCCTCGGCGACCAGCCGGTCGCCCCAGGTCCACGTCGTCGCCAGCAGCAGCTCCTGGATCCGCTCGCGATTCTCCTCGGAGATGTCGGCGGCGTCGGCGCCCGGCTTGCGGTGCACCGTGAAGTAGACGACGGCCAGCTCCGATTCGGTGGCCCGCGCCGAGTACGCGATCTGTTCGGCGTCGAACTGCTCGCGCAAGATCTCGCCCATGCGCACGCGCACCTCGGTGGTGTAGCGGTCGCGCGGCATGTAGACCAGGCAGTAGATGGTGTCACTGCGCGAATCGCGCCGGATGAACAACCGTACCTGCCGCCGCAGACCGAGATTCATGACCGCGGAGACGGTTTCGAACAGCCTGCGCGCGTCGGTGGAGAACAGCTCCACCCGCGGGAACGACTGCATCATCTCGAGCATGGCCTGCCCGGAGAACGAGTCGAGACCGAAGCCCGCCCATTCGATGACCTGCAGCACGCGCCGGGAGATGACGGGGATGTCGAGGATGTTCTCGTGCAGGCCCGCGACGGTGAAGGTGCCGACGAAGACATGTTCGCCCTTGACCATCTTGACGGTGTCGCCCCAGGCCGCGCGGCCGCTCGGGTCGCTGGAGCCGTAGTCGGCCACGCTGATGAAGTACAGGTCCCTGGAACCGGGCAGCAGCGAGTCCACCGAGCCGTTGGCCATCCGCAGGACCGTGCGCTTCGCGCCGACGACGGGCACGCTGATGTCCGCGGTGGCGCCGTTGCCGAGGATGCCGAGCCCGGTGCCGGGCAGCTGCCACGGTTCGAAGTCGGCGTTCGCGGTCGGCGCGGAGCGGCGGAAGTGGTAGTAGCCGTAGCCGAGCGGGGTGAAGTGGCCGTCCGAGAGCCAGCGCAACAGGCCCGCGGTCTGCGGGATCTCCGCGTCGCCTGCCCACTGCGCCGCCTGATCGAGCTGGTCGGCAACGGTATTGAGCACCTCGACCATGGTCGGCGTGTCGTCGGCAACGCGGCGCAGGTCGGCCAGCAGCGGCGGCAGGGCTTGCTCGATCCGGTCCACCAGTTCGTCGGACAGGCCCGCGCCCAGTTGCACGTGGATCCACGACTCGCGCAGCGTCCGCCCGTCGGTCTCGCCCGCCGGTTCGGCCACGCCGTCGCGTGGGGCGATGGAAAGCACTCGGCCGTCGGCGTCGCGCGACACGTCGAACACCGGATGCACGACCTCGGTGATCGTGGCGCCCAGGCGGCGCAGCGCGGCGGTCACCGAGTCGACCAGCAACGGCATGTCGTCGTTGACGATCTGGATCGCGGCGCCGACCCCGGCGCTGTCGTCCGGCCGGTAGACGTGGGTGGTCGCCGAACCGGGCGCGCGCGTGGCCGCCAGTTCCAGATGCTGACGGAAGATCCGCTCGGCCCGATCCGTGATCGCCGACGTCGAGGACCCCGGCTGGATCCACCGGAAGTACGCCGCTTCCAGGTCGGTCGGATCATCGCGGAACCGCTTCGGTGAAATCGTCTGCTGGGTGGTTGCCACCATCGATCCGTTGCCTTCCCGAGAACTGCGCTCGTACGTGTTTCGTACTTCACATAACGTACCGCTGGATAACGGCACAATCAACAGTGTAACAATAAATTTCTCTCGCCGACATGGGTTGCGGCGTCCGGGATCAGGTATTTTCCGTGCCGGGCGGAGGCCTGCGCTGCTACCTCAGCGGAGCAGTCCCGCACGCGACAGGAAGGTCTGCGCGCCCGTTCGACCGGCGAAGTTGCCCGTCTCCAACCGAAGACCGGTCCGGGTATCCGCGTACCAGACGGTTGCCGAGGGGCCGATCGCCGCGTAGACAGGACCGTCCACGAGGGCCGTACCGCCCGCGCCGCGCCATCGAGAGATGCTGTCCGCCAAACGATCCTGCGGTAGCAGTTCGGCGTAGAAGGTCAGATCCCGGCCGCCCGCGATATTGCCGAACAGCATCGGATCGGTGGCGGCGACGACGCACTTCTCCCGCTGCCCACCGGAATCCAGCGGTTGACAGCTCGCGGCCGTGCGGAGCAGATCCGGGATTGCCCGGACCGGCGCGCTCCCCTGCGCGTTCCCCTGTGCGATCGACGGCAGGGACGGCGAACAGGACCATAGACCCCAGACGGCGGCCACGACCATCAGCAGCGCGAGCACCCCCACCGCCTGCCACTGCCAGCGCGGATACGCCTTGTCCACAAACCTTTTCGCTTCGCCGCCGACCTTCTCGGCGACTTCGGCGACCTGACCGGGCAGGTGCTCCGCGACGGACTTCACCGTGTCCACGGCCGAGCGCAGCGGCGCTCCGCAATGGCTGCAACGGGCATCGGCGCCGGTGTTGCGGTGGCCGCAGTACTGGCAGGCGAGTTCGGGCAGTGTGGACACCTCAGTGCCCCGTGATGACGATGGAGGAGATCGCGGTGGTATTGATCGACGCATCGCCCTTGGACTCGAGCACGGTCAGCACGATCTTCGAGGCGCTCACCGCGGGCGCCATCTTGGTCACCACCAAGGTCCGCTGGTCGAGCGTCGGCTGCGTGTAGACGGTCTTGGTGCCGTCGTCGAACTGGTACGAAACCCGGCTCACCGTGCGGTATTTCGCCCATTGATCGGTGCCGTCCGCGCTGATGTGGTCCCAGCCGGGCACGATCCCGATCGAATCGATCTGGTAGGTCTTGCCCAGATCGATCGTGATGACCTGACCGTCGACCTTGTAGGCCCGCACGCACGACCACGCCTTGCCTGCCTGCCCGCCGAACGCGTCCATCCCCGAGGTGCTGCCGGGCGGGCACTTCGACTCCGCGGACTTCGGCTGGATGATCGAGCTCGACGGCGGCGCGGGCGAGGTCGAGGGCGCTGCGGAGGTCGGCGGCGGCGTGACCACCAGAACCTGGTTCTGCGCCGTGTTCTTCGCACCGCCGCCGGTGGTGATCAACAACAGCAAGAGCAGCACGGCGAGCACCGCGGCCACGATCAACGCGACTTTGGGTTTGCGCAGCTGGACGAGCGCGTCCTTGGCGACCTGCTGCGCGGGGGCGAGCCGGTTGGCCGAGGCCGTGGACGGGCGTTCCGGCTCCGGCTCCGCCTCGGCCTGCGCGGTGGATCGCGCGGCGACCGAGGAGAAGTCGTTCCCGAACTCCATAGCCGGACTGGAATCCTGCGCCTGCCCGTTCAGCAGCGCGAGAATCCGCTCACTGGCCTTGGGGCCGTCACCGGCGCGGCGCCGCGGCGCGACGTCAATCGGCTCCGAGTCGAGATCGGGCAACCCGAGCGACGGGACGCTGATAGCCGCGCTGTCACCCAACTCGGCGCCACCGCCGAAATCCGCGCCGACCGTGGACGACGTCGTGGAGGGCCCGAACGAAGGATCAGCGAGCAGCGCGTCGAGGACCGCACCTCGATGACGGAGAAACACATCTCCCGGGTCCTCGGCGGGCATGTCCGGATCGTATCCGGCCCGAGGCGCCCGCCGAGGCGGCCGCTATTCCCGCTGGAGAGAACAGCCGACCGGCCGGGTCAGCGCTTCTTCTCCTCGGTCACGAAGTACTCCGGCGGCACGTCGAAGACGCGAGCCAGCGCGATCACCAAGTCCAGGCGCGGGATCGCGTCACCGTGGATCAGCCGGTACAGGCCGGACTGCGACACCGGCACGTCCGGGTAGGCCAGTTCCAGGTGCTGCGCCAGCGAGTAGAGCGTCAGCGACCGCGTCGATCCGTCCTCGGTTGAGACGACGGATTCCGCGATCAGCTCCGACAACCGGCTGGAGAAGATCGCCGCAGCGGCCTGTCTCGGGGTTAGCGCGTCCCCGGCGTCCTGATGAGAAAGTTCGCCGCCATCGGAATGGGTGTCCGCTACCACGGTGATAGACATTAACCGACCGCTCCCATCAGCTCACGCGACGGCCACCGGGTTGCGGAGGTGCAACCACGGGTCCGGATGCCCCCGCGGGATGCGCGGGCGGGCCGTCGACAGTATCGAAATATCGGGTTTCGCCTCTCGGCTCGATGAGGTCAACCCGCACCGTGCGCATCGGAATGCTCACGTCCACCGCGGTCGCGCTGACCTGGTTGATCGCGAGATCGACAGCGCGTCTGCGCGGACCGCCGGGCTCGCTGATGGTGACCGTCGTGTGCGCGCTGGACGCACGCGGCGGCAGGTGGTCGAAGACCGCGATGGTGGCCGGAGTCTCCGCCTCCGCGTTTGCTGCGCCGTGACCGTCGCCCGGGTCGGCCAAGCGCATCGAGCGCGGGTCGCCGACCGCGGTAACCAGTTGACGCCAGCTGTCCGGCCGCGCCGAATGGATCTCCACGTCCGCGCCGACCACCATCGCCCGCAGGATGATCTGCTGGGCGACGGGCAGCTTGGCATGGACGTCGATGGTGCGCCTGCGCGGGTTGAACCGGGCCGGGTCGAACAGCGGCAACGCCAGGGTGTGGCGCGGCTGGCCGCTGATCGCGCCGAGGATCTGGCCGTTCGGGCCGATCGCGACGGCCAGTTCGGCAGCGATGTCCTCCGGCGCGATGTCGGCGCCGGACTCGAAGCCGCGCAAGGCTCGGATCGAGTCGCCGGTGGGCAACGATGCCAGCAGGGCCGTCGACTGGTCGCCGCCCAGTAGCCGCAGGTAGTCCGGCGGTTCGGTGGTGACAGCCGGGCCGATGAACCGGACCAGGGCGCGTGGCCCCTCAGTGTCGGAGGTCAGGCTCACCACCAGGGTGGTGCGGCCGCGGTTCCAGGTCCAGCAGTCGTCCAGGCCTACCCCGCCCAACCGGGACCAGTCGATCAGGAAGCTGGTCACGCACCGGCCGGGGACCGACGTCTGCAGATTGCTCCAGGTCTCCTGGAGGTCGGAGAGTTCGATTCCGGCGTGCAGCAGGCGCGTCGCGTCCCGCAGGGCAGCGGCGGGCAACGGTTGCGCGGCGATGCCACGCTCGCGCAGCCGCCCCGCGATCCGATGCGTGGCGCTGGCCAGCGCTTTGGGGGCGACCACCGAGCACGGCCCGCGCTTGCTCAGCGCCGCCAGGTTGCGTTCCTGATCGAGCCGGACCACGAGCCAGGTCAGCCGGTCCCCCACCACCGGGTGGGAGCCGATCAGCTGGTCGTAGAGCATGCTGTAGCTACCGGTGGAGCGGACCCGCTGACCGGTCGTGACGATGTCGATGTCGACCGCGATGCCGAACTGATCCAGCATCGGTAGCAGCAGGTCCGCCGGGATGGTGTCCTCGGTGTAGAGGGTTCGCTCGGCGATCACAGTGGGCAGATCGAGGTTGGGCGCGAGCTGGATCATCGCGATCAGCGTGTCGCCCGCCTCGTTGACGCCGCACACGCCCGCGGCGACCTGTACGTCCCGGATCTTCGCCGACTGTGTGCGTTCGCGCGCTCGCGCGGTCCGGCCGGTGCGGTAGGCCGTCCAGTCCAGCAGCCAGCGCATTGCGGTTCGCCCGTTCACCCGGACGGTCACCGTCGTGACCAGGACCGTGACCACCACCGCGCTCACCCACCATGGCGTCTTGGCCGACAGCCCGGCCAACAGGGGGCTGCCGACGACGACGAAGGCGGCGAACGGACCACGCTCGACGCCGGCGACCCGTACGCTCGGAAAACTCACCGGCGCCTCCGCATCGCGGAACTCAGGTGGCTTCCCGCCAGCCCGAGCAGCACGGCAGCGAGGATGACGACGGTCGCGGTGACGGCGGGACGCAGATCCTTGGCGCGCGGCGGAGGAGGAATCGGCAGCTCCGAGGACCGGAACAGGCCCGCGGGTTGCTGGGGCGGTGTGCGATAGCTGAGGGCGGCCAGCGGGTCGATCATCCCAGCGCCCACCGTGTTGTCGATGCCGCGCGCCGGAGCGTGCGCGCTGGCTTGCAGACGGGAGGCGATTTCGCGCGGAGTCTCGTTGGGGAACCGCGAGCGCAACAGCGCGGCCACACCGCTGACATAAGCCGCGGCGAACGACGCGCCGCCGACCGGCACCAGCTTGTCCGGTTCGCCGATGCCATTGATCAGGCCGCCGCCGCTGGGGCCGAGCGACTCGATGCCGGTGCCCGGTGCGGCGATCGAAACCCACGGTCCGATGAGCGAATCCGGCATGGGCGCGCCGGTCGCGGTGGTGAATCCCACCGTGAGCACGTCGGCGCCGAACCAACCCGGTGTGGAGATCGTCTTCACATCGCGCCAGTTGCGAGGGTCAGCGGGGCGCGTCGGATCGATGTCCGGGTTCTGCGCGCAATTGGCGCCGCCCCCGGCGTTGCCCGCGCCGGTCACGATGAGCGCTCCGCGCACTTGAACGGCGTAGCCGATGGCCGCCGAGAGCATGGACTGGTCCGCCTGCGCGTCCACCGGCATGCAGATCGGCAGCGACACGGTGATCACACCGGCGCCTTGGTTAGCGGCGCGAGTGATCGCCCTGGCCAGGGTCCGGATCTCGACGGCGATCCGCTGGCTCGGATCGGAGCTCGGGCGCTCGGGGCTGAACGCGCCGGAACGGGTGCGGATGGAGATGATCCGCGCGTCCGGCGCCACACCGGAGAATCCGTCCGTGGGATCCGCTGTGGCGCCGATGATTCCGGCGACCAGCGTGCCGTGCGCATCGCAGTCGGACAGTCCGTCGCCGCCCGCGGCGAGGTAGTCGCCACCACCGACCAGGTTGGGCAGACGCGGGTGAGGCTGCACCCCCGTATCGATGACGGCGACAGTTACTCCCGCGCCCCGGCTCAGCGCCTTGGCGCGGCGCAGATCCAGCGCCAGTTCCGCCGGTGGGGTGCGACTGAGGTCGCTGTCGGGCAACACGCCCGAGGCCAGGCAGCCCTTCTGCTGCTTCATCGGCTCTTCGGGTCCCGGCGGGTCGTCCGCGGGCGGCGCGCCGACCACGACCTGCGGCGGCTCCAGCGCGACAGCGGGGGCGGCGGTGATCGCCAGCATCACCCCGGCGAGAACCGCGACCACGGCACTGCCGACCTTCATCAGATTCCTCGCATAGCGGTGTAGACGCCCATGATCCAGAAGGCGAGCACCGGAACCACCAGGATCAGCGCGTACTCCACCAGATCGATGACACGCCTGGTGACCGGGGACAGCCGCTTGCCCGGCAGCCGGAGCGCGGCGAAACACGCCGCCAGCGCCGCCAACGCCACCACGAGTCCGACCATGAGACGCGCAACCGGCGTCTCGTAGGCGCTCACCTCGATGAACCCGACTCCGCACACGGTGACCACGGACCCGGCGATAAGCGCGATCGCCTGGACCCGGTCGGGGTGCCAGCGCGCGCGCATCGCGAGCAGGCCGCCGATCGCTGCCCCCATCACGATCTCACGGATGCCACCGGGGCTGACCGCGGCCGAGATCACCGCGGAAAGGGCCAGCACCGTGGAGATCGCGGCGATCAGGCCGCGCAGACTGGTCACCGCGAGTCGGGCGCGGCCCTCGATACCGGCCTCTTCTGCGGTGCGCTGCCGTTCGCCGACCGCGGTGTGCTCGTCCCCTTCGCGCACCGTCTCCGCGTCGAAGATGTCGGTCAGCGTCGTCGGCGAGACCTCGTTGCCGGGGTCGGGCAGATCCGGCGGCCGGATGCGCGCGATGACCACGGCCAAGCGCGGCGCCGTGGTCAGCAGCACGATCCCGACGAACGCCACGCCGCCCGCGACCTGCCCGACGGACAGATCCACGTAGGTCAACGGCAGGGCCGCGATGGTCAGCGCGACGCCGAGCACCGTGACCGCCATCAGGGTCGCGATGCCCATCCTGCTCAACCGCATCATGGTGGCGGCGGCCACCGCGGCGACCACGGCCCCGGCCGCCAGATTGGCCGCGGCGAACGGCCCCGGCTGGTCGTAGGCGGGCGGCACCAGCATCGCCCCTCCGGCGAACAGCAGCGGCGTCGCCGCCAGCGTCGCGCCGAGGGTGATCATCGCCGGAGCGTTGCGCCTGCGCGACAGCGCGGCGCCCGCCCAGCACAGCCCACCGAGCAGCAGGGCGGGCAGGCCGCACCACAGGGTCGACCCGGTCATGGTCCACGACCAGGCCAGCATGGCGGCCACCGCCGAGGCCCCGATCCCGAGCACGGCCAGACCGACGATCGCGGCGGTGTTCGCGTCGAATTCGGCGAACTCGCGCTCGTTGATCAGAGCGAGGGCGTCGGTGATGTCCTCCACCACCGGCGTGAACACCTCCGCCGACTCGACCACCGCCAGCATCAGCACCGTGCCGTCGGTGACGTCGTGGTCGGCGAGGCTGCGCCAGCGCGGAATCGGCGGCTCGCCCGGGCGGGCCAGGCTCCACTGCCCTCGAGGCGGAGTGAAATCGACGCTCTCGTCGTCGATCGCCGAGGCCAGCACGACCAGCAGGTCATCGATGAACGTCTCGATGGTGAACTTGGTCGGCACCACCACATCGACCTGATACGTGGAAATCATCACGGCGATCCGAGCCCGTGCGACCTCCGCCGACGGCTGCGTCCCGGCAGGCGCGGGCGCGACGGCAGTACTCATCGCCACCCTCCGCGGTCACCGGAGTTGTCGGCGCCGCTGGAGAGGTACCCAGGGAATCCATCGGCCAGCCAGGCGGCCAGCTCTTCGAACGCGAGCACGGTCTCCTTCTCCAACAGCCGCAGGTCGATCTCGCCGCCCTCGGCCAAGTGCGCGTCGTAGGGCAGCACACAGGTGGGGCGCTGCGCGGTCTCGAACAACTTCTCGATCGCGTCCACGTCGACGGTCGGCTTCAGCGGCTGGTGGTGCACGATGCCGACGATCGACTTCGCGATCAAATGTTGCAGGCCATGAGAACTCAGCCAGTTCAGGGTGGCCACCGCGCCGGTCACGCCGCCGACGGTAGCCGGAGTGACGACCACGACGGCGTCGCTGGTCTGCAACACCGTCGACGTGACCGAATCCAGCACACCGGTCCCGCAGTCGACCACCAGCAGATTGAAGTGCTTGCGCAGCACTTCCACGGCGGTGCTGTACTCGCGGCCGGACAACGCCTCGGTGGCCTCGGTGGACCATGGGGAGGCGATCACCGCGAGGTCGGAGGAATTGATCGAGGTGAACGACTGCACCGCGGAGAACGCGTCGAGGTTCTGGGATTGCGCCAGATCGCGCAGCGTCAGGCCGTACGGGTGCCTGCAGGTACGGGTGGAGAGGTCGCCGAAGTCCGGGTTCGCGTCGATCGCGACCACCCGGTCCGGGCGCAGGCCCGCGAAGGTCGAGCCGAGCGTCGCCGCGGTGGTGGTGCGGCCGACGCCGCCCTTCACGCTGATCACCGCGATCTGATAGGTCGTGGTGAGCTGGCGCCGGATTCGCGACTTGCGGTCCTCGGCGCGCTGCTCCGCGGGCGAAAGGCCGAGGTTGAAGCCGACTTTGTTGAGGGCGCCGCGCATACCGGAGCTGGAGCGCAGTTGCGCCCGCTTCGCGGCGGAGATGTCGGCGAGCAGTTCGATCGAACTGAGCGCGGCGGGCAGCACCTCGATCCGCGGCGTCGGCTCGTAGGCGGAGTGGTCGACGCGCTCGGGGACCCAGGGGGTCGCCGAGCCCGCCGACCACTCCTGGTCGGCGGATGCCGCTTCGGTGCGCGCGATCGCCTGGGACGGCGTAGCGGCGGAGTACTCGACCCGGTACTGCTCGGCGGACCGCTGTTGCGCCGAATGCTGTTGCGCCGTCTGCTGCGCGGCAGGGGGCGGCGCGGCGGAATGATTCGGCGGAGGCGTGCTCGCCTGCGGTGGCGGCACGTTCGCCTGCGCGGGGGGTGTATTCGGCTGCGCCGGCGGCACATTCGCCTGCCGTGGCGGCGGCGCGCTCGCGACGGGAGGCGGTGTCACGCCTGCCTGCGTGGGGCGGGCTCCGGGGTCCCCGGTCGACGCCTGCGGCTCGCGCGGCGTGCCGATCACTGGGTCGACGGGCGTGGATTTCTCGGCGTCCTGGCGCGCCTCGGGTGCGGGGCCAGATGCGACGGCCGCGTCGGTCAACTCGTTCGTCGGTGCGAAGTACGCGTCGTAACCACCGCGAGCGCGCGCGGACTCGGCCGAATGACCGTTGATGCTCGGTGCTCGGTTCATTTCCGTCGTCCTCTCGACAAACACGGTTCGACGTTCAGTTCATTCTGCTGGCGTCGAACCAGCTTCGCCCGGGCAGCAGGTCGATAAGCGCCCCGATGCCCGCCCGCAGAGCCGCGTCGTCCCCAGGGGTGAACGTGGACCATATCTCTCCATCCATCGCCCTGCTCGGGGTGACGATGAGCCGCCCGGAGAGCGTGTCGAGCACACTCACCGACACCTCGGGCCGTACCTGGCTGCCGTCCCGGTGTTCGACAGCCAGGATCTCAGCCCGGCGCGCCACCTCCTCGAGCGCTCGGCTCAGCACCGCGGCTGTGTGCGGCTGAGCACCCAACTCCATCAACGCCTGTCGTCGCTCGGCCGGCTCGGCCGGTACCTCAGCGAGTTGCTCGACCGTGGTGGTCATGGGTGTGAACCTCAGTGCCTCCGCGGGACCGAGCGCGGCGGCCAGCGCGGCCGTCAGGTTGTCCAGATTCCGTCCTTCCTGGAACATCGTCTGGATCACCACGTCGTCGTCGCAGCGCAGGGCGAGCACGTGGGTGTCACCACTGCGTACCAGCGAAAACCGCAGCATCGCCCGCGGTTCCCCGTCCAGTTCGGTGGCCATGATCCTGGCTGCCAGTTCCACGTCGGGCCGGTCCAGGCACCGCAGCCAGTGTTCGACCACCGGGTGCACACGGTCACCGTCGATGATGCCCGCGTCGGTGAGTTGCTCCGCTACAACAGCGTGCACTCGTTCCCGATCCTCGAGTCGATAGACGTTCGGTAGCAGCGCGAGCACAGGCGGATACGAATCGATGCCGACCAATTCTTTGAGGAAGAGGGCGGCATCGACATTCAGATCGATCGCTACCGGATCTGCTTCCAGGGGAAAGGCCTCCCTTCCATGAACTGGAACTCGGCCACGGTGTGGCTCACCGTGCAGGTTCCTGGTCGGCCGTCGCTGGCTCGTCCGCGGTGTTTCCGATCACCCCGACCAGCAGCAACTGCTCGTTGTCCGGCTCGTCGGGTTCGTCTCGCCGGTCGGCGTCGCCGTATGCTATGACGCCGATGATCGGGGGCTCTTCGAGAACCGGGACTTCCTGCGGTTCTCCGGGCACGAACACCTTCGACTTCTTGCGGTCCTCGTCGCGCCTGCGCCGCCGCATCTGTGCCTTCGGCGCTGTCGCTCCGCGCGGCGCGGTCGGACGCGAGGCCAGCCCGCCGCCGGTCGGATTCGGCGAAGCCCCGAACGCGGTGCCGCGACCGAGGGACCAGTTGGACGGCATCCGGAAACCGCTTGCCGCACCGGGCATAGCGCTCAGTCCGCCGCGGGCCATGTTCAGCGCCGCCATGCTGCCGGCTCCGCCGTACAGCCCGGCCAGCGTGGTGGAGTTCTGCGAGGCTCCGAGCAGACCTTGCTGGTCGAACGAACCCGAGCCGTCCATCCCCGAGTTGGCCAGTGAATCCGACAGCGACGGATTGTCCATGTCGGGCAGCTGGTCGGTCGGTTGGGTGGTATCCACTGGTTGCGTGGTGTCGGTCGGCTGGGTCGTGTCGGCAGGTTGTGTGGTGTCGCTCGGCTGGCTGGTGTCGGTGGGATCGGGATTGGATTTGACCGGATCGCGTCCGGTGTCACCGGTCTGGTGATTCACCACGTCCTGGTTCGTGTGCCCGGTGTCGGTGGCCAGAGGGTTGGTGATGTCCGGAGAAGCCAACAGATTGGGCGCCGACTCCAGCCCCGGACCACCGTTGACGATCGGCAGGGGAACCTCCGGCGTCGGCAACCCGGCCAGCACGGCGGACGCCGCGCCGTCGTAGCCTGCCATCACCCCGGCCGCAGCCCCCCAGATCGCCAGATACTCCAGCTCACTCGCCGCCATCGCCCCGAGCGTCAACGGAGCCAGCTGTGTCGTACTCGCAGCGGCGAGAGCGGCTTGCTTCGCATACCATTCCGCCAACCACGCTTCGACACCCAGCATGGCTCCCTCCGCCTCGCCGAAGATCGTCCCGAGCTCGGCCGCGGACTTCGCGGCATCCATCGCGACCACGGACTGCCGGTGCAGCCAACCGGCGTGTTGACGAAACGCTGCTTGGGCTCGATCGGACGAGGGCCCTTGCCATGCCCCGCCAATCATGACCGTCGAGCCGTCCGTACCGCTGGCGGCGGCCGCTAACCCGGCAGCCAAGTCCGCATAGGCGGCCGCGGCAGTAGTGAGCGCGGCCACGCCGGGGCCGGACAGCAACCGATGGATATTCACTTCGGGTGGCAACGCGAAGTAATCGAACGACATGAACGGCATGGCATCAGCCTCGCTCGAAAGGACTCGGGTTACTCGCCGAACGCCACGCGTCTCGCGCTGATCTGACTGTCACCAGCGGCGTCCGCCGCGCAATAGCAGGCGTCCACATCGGGCAAGTGCGGCTCGGCGACGATGCGGTGATTCACTCCCTGTACCGTCTTAGCGAAGAGGTCGGTTGCGAAGCAGAACAAACCCTCGGTGATCTTTTCACTCACGGAGTCGCAGCCGGGCGGTGGCGGCACGCTTCCTGCCGCGGCCGTACTTATCGTCGCGACCAGACCGGCCGTGCGGATGCTCTCTTGCGCTCCGATAGCGGGGAGTTGCCCTGGAGTGAGACTGAAGTACATGGAAAGCTCCTAACGAAGGGCGCCGTGCTCGCATCGAGCGGTGCAATCAGAACGTTAAGCTATTCCCAGGGGTGGGGATGCGGCGCGGACCTCGCATTCGCCCCCGGCTGCCACCTCTTCGCCGCCTACAGACGACCCCCTTGGAACACGAGCAGACGCGTCACGTGACACGAGTCATCCGCCCCACACCGCCGACCGGCATCCAGGACATGCGATCGCCCTCGACGATGTCCGCGAACAGACTCGCCGAGGGCGATTTGCATCGGATTTCCGATCGACCGCGGCACCGGCCCTACGCGGGTGTCGCGACCGAGTTCGATCGAGCCTCACCGGGTCGGCTCGTGCCCCACAGGACGATCCGCCCGAACCGGGATCACGATCCGAACCGGTGTCGTCAGAGCCCGATCTGCGAGAACCGCATGGCCTGGCCCTGGTCCACCACGCGGAACTGGCCGTCGATGCCCGACACGCCCTTGGTGGCCGCCTTCAGCGCCATGAGCGCCTCGTTGTACTCGGTGATCTGCTTGTCGATGCGATCCTGCAGGTTACCGTTCTCGGAACCGGCGTCACCCTGGAAGTACTGCTTCAGCAGCTGGGCCAGCCTGTTCCGCTCTTCCTTGTCCACGGTCATGTCGCTGAGCACCTTGTCAGTACGGACGACCAGGCCCTCGACGGCATTGTAGTCGTTCTTCAAAGCCATTTTCCGAAACCTTTCTTGATGGTTTTCTGGTGGCCAATCGGCTCAGAAATTGAGGTTGTACATTTGCGATTGGACCTTCGATGCGTTTTCTTGGTCCTGGTTGTCGAAGCTCGCGCCAGAGGAATTCAGCGCGTCGACGATTTCCATGAAGGTCGCGTGCAGCTTTCCGCCCTTGTCGAGAGCTCCCTGCATCGCCTGCTGGATGGCGTTTCCGGTCGCACCTTGGACGGCGGGCGCATATTCCATCTTGACACCTTCGAGAATACCCAGATGGTTCTTGAAGGTGTCGGCGTGCATGAAGAACTTTTTGGCGGCGGCGTTGATATCGGACGGGTCGCCGGTGTAGCCGATGGGCATATCTGTTCCTATCCTGTAAGGCGTTTACCTTGCCTCGGACGGATTCGCCGAGGACGTTGACGACGTGTGCGCCGGGATCGACGATGCCTCGACTCGGGCCATCGACGTACCCGACCACACCGATTGCAGGGGGTTCTCCAGTATCGGCACCTCCTGAGTTTCTCGGGGAACGAATACCGCCGCCCCGTAGCGGACTTCCCGTGGCGTTCCGTCTGCGGCGTGATGACACCTCACGGTCGGCCCGTGTGTCCGCCTGCGGTGCCTTGCACTGTGGTTCGGCGGCGTCCGGCACGCGGTTGCCAGACCCGGCGACAGGTTCGCCGACATCCCGGCACCGGCGGCGTGGCCGAGCATCCGCTTGAGCTCGGTCGCGGCCTCCCACAGGTCTGGCGGCGCGATGCCGAGATCCGGGAGCGCCATGGTGAGACTCCAATCGAGCGTGACTACCAGCTCGGATCGAGCGGCTGCTAAGGAAACGGTAATTTATTCCCAACCTTGGGATGGGCGCCGAAGTCACATCTGCTGGGGCACCCACGCCACCTGGACGAGATCTCGGCGAGAAGACATGGGCTCCACAAAGATTCCACGGCCCGGCGGCTGCTTGGTGGGTCGCACATCGCCGATCAGGATGCCGTCGAGCTTCGAACCGTCCATGATCAGACCCGAGGAATTGAGGTTTTTCATCTGGCCGATCACGTTGTCGTACAACGCCGTGTCCGCTTGCGCGATGTTGCGCGCCGCGACGACGTGCAAGCCGGTGTCGCGACCGTCGACGATGATGTCCTTCAACGGTTCCAGCGGATTCATCCCGCCACGCTGCACCACCATGTGATAATCGTCGATCACGACGAATACCTCGGGCCCGGACCACCAGGACCGCTCCGCGAGCTGCCGGGTTGTCACATTGTCCGGTGGGCGGCGCGAGCGCATCTTCTCCACCAGCGGGGGCAGTGCCTCGCGCACATCCCGCTCGCTGGTCACGTGCCCGATGAGCATCTCCTGCGGCACCGTCTCCAAATGCCTGCGCCGGTAGTCGATCAGCAGTACACGCGCCTGCGACGGGTCGTACTGGCGGCGAATGGATTCCAGCAGCGCGGCCAGAGTGGTGGACTTCCCCGATCCGGTCGAGCCGAGCACGATGAAATGGGTCGACACACTGAAATCGATCGTCGCCGGGCTGAGATCGGATTCCCGGACGCCGAACGGCACGATAAGACGCTGCGCGAGCGTTTGCGGCACCGGCCATCCGGCACGCACCTCATCGATGCTCACCTGCGGCGGTAGCAATTTCACCTGCGGCGCATGCCTTCCCGGATAGCGCTGTGTGATCTCGGCGGCCGCGGCGGCAAGGCCTTCAGCGGCCGAATTCGGATCACTCACACCATCGATGCGAGGCAACGCCGTGTGCATGTGCAGGCCATCGGTCGAGATGCAGCGACCCGGTCGGTTGGCGGGGATCGCCGCGACTACGGCGCGATGGACATTGAAGGTGGTATCGGCCAGGTCACCCAGCCGCATCTCGACGCGCGTCTGCATCAAGTCCTTGATCGCGGGACGAATAGCGATCCAGCGCGAACTACTGACCACCAGGTGGATGCCATAGTTCAAGCCCTGAAGCGCCAGGGACTCCATAACCGGGGTGTATTCGTCGTAGTACGGGCCGTTCGTGCCGAACCCGACATCCCATCCATCGATGACCAGGAAGACGTCACCATAGGGATCACGGTCGTGCCACGGCGGCACACCCCCACCGTCGCGCAGCGTGCGGAACTTCCGGATCGAATCGATGCCGAACTCGGTGAACATCGACTGCCTGCTCTCGAGCAGGTTCGTGACCAACGCAATCGTGCGCCGGATGCGGTCGCCGTCCCGAGCCGCGGCGACCGATCCCACGTGCGGAAGGTTCGTCAGCGCCGCCAAGCCGCCGCCGGAGAAGTCCAGGCAGTAGAACTGCACCTGTTCCGGGGTGTGGGTCAGCGCCGCGGACAGGATGAACGTCTGCAGCGCGGTCGATTTGCCGGACTGCGTACCGCCGACGATGGCCATGTGCCCGCCCGCGCCGGACATGTCGACCGACCAGACGTCCTGACGCTGCTGCCGTGGCTTGTCCACCAGCGCCACCGGCATCTGCAACGCTCCCTGCGGCACCGCGCGGATCATCCGCTCCAGCGTGGGCGGTGTGACGAGTGGCGGGAGCCACATCTTGTGCGCCGGCTGGCCGTGCCGGGCCAGCTGCTGCAATACCGCTTCCATCACCGTGATCGACTCGCCGTCGGCGGACTCCGGCGTCTCCTGGACCGCCACCGGCTCGATCACGGCGGGACGGTTGTCGACGATGTGGCCGGAGGTGAAGCGCTGCGGCGGCCGGTATCCGCCTCCGGGCCTGCGCGCACGCTGCGCGGAGGCCGCGGACGCCCGCGCCGGAGGCGCGTACTTCGCGCCCACGTACGCCGCCTGGAATCGCTGGAGATCACCGGAACCGACCCGGAGATAGCCGGAGCCCGGCTTCTTCGGCAGGTGGTAGGCGTCCGCGGTGCCGATCGCGTCGCGCGAATCACTGGTCTGGTTGGTGCGCAGCGCGACTCGGTAGGAAAGGTGTGCTTCCAGCTCGCCCATCCGGTTCGCGGGCACCTTCTGCGAAGCGAGCAGCAGGTGGATGCGCAGCGATCGGCCCAATCGGCCGATGGCCACGAAGAGTTTGGAGAAGTTCGGGTACTGCTCGAGCAGTTCGGCGAACTCGTCGAGAATGATCAGCAGCGTTGGTAGCGGTCGCAGGTCCGCGCCCTGCTCCCTGGCGCGCTCGTAGTCGGCGACGCTGGCGAAATTGCCCGCGTCACGCAGAATCCTCTGCCGTCGCGCCATTTCACCGTTGATGACGTCTTCCATACGGGTGACGAGGTCGGCTTCTTCCTCCATGTTCGTCACCACGGCCGTCACGTGCGACAGCCGGTCGAAGCCGAGGAAGGTCGCGCCGCCTTTGAAGTCGACGAGCAACAGGTTCAGCACATCCGGCGAATGGGTGGCCACCGCCGAAAGCACCAGGGTGCGCAGGAATTCCGATTTACCCGATCCGGTCGCGCCGATGCACATGCCGTGCGGGCCCATGCCTTCTTCGGCCGATTCCTTGATGTCGAGATAGACGAGGCTGCCGGCCGGATCATGTCCGAACGGGATGTTCAAGCGGGCCCGATCCTCGTCGCGTCGCCGGACCCACGCCTGCTCGACGCGGATGGCACCGGGGTCGGCGATGCCGACCATCTCCTCCCACGACGTGCCACCGCTGGCCTGTTCGGCGGCCACCGCTTCGACCACTGTGGACAACCGGTACGGCGAGAGACTGCGCGCCATCGCCGTAATGGCCGCCGTGGACAGTGAGTCCGCCACGCCGACCCGACGCAGCCCGCGAACGGTCACCTCGTTCAGCGATCCATCCGCGGACACGGAGAAACGCAGCGCCCGCGGCAGATTCTGCTCCGCGGGCCCCAGCCGCAGCCACGTGCAACCATCGATGCCGGAGATGTCACGGTCGCTCGCCGGCCCGGCCACGTCGACGATCAGCAGGTAGTGCGTGCGGTCGAGGGTGGGCTGCGAATTGGCGGAGAACGGACCGCGATTGAGCCCGGCGAGCACCTTGGTGCGCAACTCGGCGACGGTGTGGTAGACCATCCGGCTGGAGCCGATCGCGTCGTTGTCGCTCGGGTGCTGAGTATGCGGCAGCCATTTCAGCCAGGACCACTCCGGCGCGTCCGGATCGGACAGCACCGCGGCGACCGCCACCTGGTCCGGTCCGTGCAGCACCGCCACCTCGGCGATCATCGCGCGGACCAACCCGGCCACGAGCCCCGGTTCACCGTCGATACCGACTTGCGGCGCCGACAGCAGATTGATCGCGACCGGCATGCCGCCGACCGTGGAATAGGCCTTGGCGAACCGAGTCAGCTCGACGACGCCGACCGGGTCCAGATCGGACGTGGGCGCGGCTTCCGGAACGATCACGCGCACTTGGTTGGCGATGCGTCCACGGCCCACCCGTACGCGCAGGAACTGCGGACTGGCGACCTGCACCTCCCACATCCGCTTGCCCCCGATCAACCGGGCGATCTCATCGGGACCGGGATGGGTGTAGCGCAGGAAGGCATGGAGTTCGGCTTCCGCCGCGTGCACCGTCTTGCGGTTGTCGGTGATGCTGCGCAGGTAGTCTTTGCGTTCCTCGTTCAGGCTCGCCGCGCCGCCGGAGTTGCCCCCGAGCGCGCCGCCCATCATGCCGAACATCGACACCAGCATCATGGCCGGGAACATCAGCATCATCGGGTTCATGGTTCCGCCCCCGCGGAACATCATGACCATCATCCCGCACATGGCCGCCACCATGACCACGGGCATGATCATCCGCACTCGCGACGGCGGAACCGGCTTGGGCAGCTCGGTCGGCGGTTGCAGCCGCAACTCGGTCACGGCGGGGGCCTTGGGACCGCGCACCATCCGGGCGGGTCGTACGAACCGGCGAGTCGTGGTCACTGCGTACCTCCGAGCCCGGCGACGACCTTGTTGTTCGGAATTCCGTCGTGTTGGATGCGAGCTTCCTTCTGGGACAGAGCGGGACCGACCGCGAACAGCGAGATGATGCTCCACGGCGCGGGGACCGGCGCCCGCAGCGCGAGCGCGAGCAAGGTGGGGTCGGTGCCGCCGGCGCTGTTCGGTTCGGTGATGATGCCGTAGCGCACCCCGCTGTCGGAGACCCAGTAGAGCGATTCACGCAGCGGCGATCCCGGCTCGGTACCGGTCACCTGCACGAATCGCCCGGTGTCCCTCGGCAGGTACGCCGCGTCCGCGGTGGTGCCGCGCGAAGCGGAGGAGGTCACCAGGTCGACCGCGCGGCCCTGCTCGTCCCGCGTGAGCGGCAACTGCCTGCCCACCAGTAGTTCGGTGGTCGCGTTCGGATCGCTCCCGGAGCGCGACCAGTGCAGGCACGTGACGCCGGACTGTTCCGGGTCGACCAGGCGAATAGGCCGGGCCGGGTAGGTCGCGGTGCCCGGCCACTGTCCAGGGCGCAGATTCGCCGCGATCACGTTGGGTCCCACGGTGCGAGTGGTCACCGAGCCTTGGGCGTCCGCATTGCGGACCATCGCCGCCAGCACCGAGCTGACTCGCACCAGCCCGGACTGGGAGACGAGGTAGTACGAGACGCCTTGATCCGGCGTCGACACGGTGAGTACCGACCCGACCGGCGTCGTGAATCCGTTGTTGAGCGTGATGGTCTCGCCCTTGCCCGGCACGTCGGGGACCCGGAGCGGCGGTGCTTCGGGAATCGCGTTGACCAAGCCCTTGGAGGCCGCCATCACCGGAGCGGTCGAATCGATGCCGAGCGCCATGGCTACCGCGGTGTTCGCGAGGTCGATCGCGGCGCGCACCACGCCTTTCTCGGCATCCGCGTATACCAGCCAGGTCGTGGTGTCGTCGCGCAGCAGGCGTGCCTCGCCGTCACCGAGCGGGCGGTTGGCGTCGCCGTCGATGGTGAGCGGGCCGCCGATCGCCGTCGTCCGCAGCGCGGAGCGACTCACGGTCGGCAGGCCGGTCGCCGGGTTCACCGGCGCGGCCGCACCGGTGCGCGCCGTATCGCATACCGTCCACGAGGAATCCTTCTCGTTGCTGTCGACGATGCTGCCGGGCGCACCGGGAATGCCGACCCAAGGCCCACGCGGATATTTCGACAACTCGTCCCGGGATACCTGCACCGGATTGTCGGGAGAGCCGACGATCAGCCGGGCCGAGGTGAGATTGAGCGCCGGGAACAGCCGGTTGTTGACGCGTACGAACAGCGCCCCGGTGTCCTTCTCGGCGACGATCTTGGAGTCCCCCACCTTTTTGGCGGGCTTGAAGAACGCCAGCACGGCGCTGCCTGCGATGAGCACGCACGCGAGCGCGATGCCGATGGTCAGCGCGGTCGAGCGGCCGCGCTGCGGGTCATCGATCATCGACGCGTCGCGCCGGACCAGCGCGTGCTCGATCCGGCGCAGCAGGAAACGCCAGCCGGAAATCTGGTGTTTGGTCACAACCCGGAAGCGCGCCACCGGTTATCGTTCCTTCCGCCGCCCTCACCAAACCGTAACCAGCGGTCACAGCATGAATACGACCGCTATACCCAGCATTGGGGATAGCGGATCAGCGGACGCCTCACACCCGCGTGCTCGGCGCCAAGCCCTCCAGCGCCGCGGTGACGTCGAACGCGTCGATCGTCATGAGCTCCTCGTCGGTCATCGCGGCGATATCGGCGTTCTCTCTGGTGAAGCGATAATCACGCTCGGCTTCGGCGGCCTCGACCACATTGCGCACGAAACGGCCGTTACCGGCCAGATCGATCAGCCGCCTGCCGTTCTTGGTCTGTCCCGCCAGCTCCTCACACCTCAGGCGCAGCACCTCGCGAGCCTGCTCGGACAGGATCGAATCCTTCTTCCGCGCGATGTGTTCGGCGATCTGCACCAGTTCGTCGGCGTCGTAACTGGCGAAGCGGATCCGCTTGGTGAAACGAGAGGCAAGGCCGTCGTTCGATGCCAGGAACCGGTCGATCTGGTCCTCGTAGCCCGCGATGATCACGACGAGCTTGTCGCGATCGTTCTCCATGCGAGCCAGCAGCGTGTCGACCGCCTCCTTGCCGAACGCGTCCCCGCCGGAAAGACCTTCCTGGATAAGGGTGTACGCCTCGTCGATGAACAGCACCCCACCGAGCGCCGAGTCGATCAGCGCGTTGGTCTTCGGCGCCGTGTGGCCCAGGTGGGTGCCGACCATGTCGTTGCGGGAGACCTCGATGACCTCGGCGTTCTCCACGACACCCAGACCGGCGAAGATCTTGGCGATCACCCGGGCGATGGTCGTCTTACCGGTACCGGGGGGGCCGGAGAAGATCAGGTGCTGCGACTTCGAATCCACGGCGAGTCCGCGCTTGGCGCGCACCTGATCCATCAGCACGCCGGACTTGAGCCGGTCGACCTGCTCCTTGACCGAATCCATGCCGATCTGCGCTTGGAGCAGATCGGAGGCTTCCGCGAGGAGGCTCTCCCGTTCCGCGCGCGCTGCGCTGGCTGCCGCTTCGCGCGGGTCGTCGCCCGTCTTGGGATCCCACCTGTTCGTCCTGGACGCGATGAGTTCCGCGGTGGCGACCTCGAATCGGTACGACTTGTCGCGCACCGCGCGCTGCCATTCCTCACGGTCGGGCCACAGTGCCGAGCCCTGCAACCCCTTGAGGACCTTTTCGGCGGCGTCGTGATCCCCGTTGTGCCGCATCAGCATGCCGAGCAGGAAGTGCGCGTCGGCCCAGATATAGGACAGGCTGCCAGAGGAGCTGTCTTCCACGATTCGCTGCGCGCGCGGCATGGCCTCGCCGAAGCGGCCCAGGTGTGCCAGCGACTGCGCGGTCATCAGCTCGGCGGCGATGTCCAGCAGGCCATCCTCCAGCACCGGCCGCGCGTTGCGCAACGTGAGCACCTCCGGCCACTGCTTCGTCCGGAAGTACAGCGACATGCGCACGAAGTCGGAGACGTCGTCGCGCGGGACTTCGTCGAGGATCGCCGCGGCTTCCTGCCATTCACCGCCTTCGGCATACGAGCACGCCTGCGCGATGGCGATCTGATCGCGATCGGCCATCGCGACGCGCAGGCCGTACATGCCGATCTCGACCTGGCACCACAGGGCGCGGTCGACCAGACCCGCCCGCTGTTGATCGCGGTAGAGGTTGTGCACCGAGCGGTAGGCCCCGTAGATCACCTCCGAGGTGACCTCCCCGGCCATGGCACGCCCGAGCCAGGCATCGCACATGTCCGGGTCGAGATCGGTAGCGGCCCGAAACGCCGCCGCCGCGTGCTGGTCGTTGCGCACGCCACCCGCGACCAACCCAAGATTCTGAACACCCGTGTAGAACGCGTCCTCGGCCGCTGACACTCGGACTTCCCTTCCGCCGATCAAGCCTGCTCGAACGATAGATTCCGGGGATCACGCCCAGGACTCGATTTCTTCCCAACATTGGGAAGTCGAGACGGAGACGACGCCGCTTCCGCGACATGCCAATTTTGAACGTGCCGTCAGTTAACGGTATGTTTACCTCGGGGTCGGCAATCATCCGCCTGCAGATGGCCCCTTCGGCGGCGGCTGGCCAGCCGCGATCCGGTCCACCCAGCCGCCGCGCAGCAGGTCACACGCTTGATGCAAAATTCTTGCCGCTATTTAGGTGCACACTATTGAACGTTCCGACAGAAGAGGGTACTGTCTGAACACAGATCGTCAGTCCCTCATCCTGACGATCTGAACCCAAAAGCAACGGCCGGTGGCACCGGCAGGCCACCGGCCGTTGCGGGGGAACGACACCCAGGCGGTAGCGCGGTTCGTCTACGCTTACCACTCCCGCCATCTCTACTCTGTGACCCATTCCCGCGCTTGGGAATGGGTTTTCTTGTTCGTTCGATCGCCGGTGCGCCGCGTCAGGGCGGCGAGTCGATTCGACAGCCCGTCAGCCACGCGACGGCGGCGAGTCCGGGGGCTCGGACGCCGGAGCCGTCACCCGCGCCGGCGGGGGAGCCGCGTCGGCGCGACCGGCGCTGTTCGCTTCGGAGTCCTTCTCCCGCACCAGCCGCAGTGGCGGCCGCGCGGATGGCGCGTGCACCACAGCAGGAACGTCCCGGGTACGGCGGGTTTTGGTCCACGGAGTGACCGCGGGCCGACGCACTTTGGGCGTGGCCATCGCCGCGTGCTCGAGCTTAGGCGGTGCGGGATCCAGCCTGCCCGGCTGCGGCCCGGGTCGGCCCCAAGGGGTGGACGCCGCGCCCGGGCTCTGCCGCGAGAGAGGCGGAACTCCTGGCGCATCGCCCATGACGGGGGCCGCGACTGCGGCCCTGTCCCCCGCGGGCACAGGGTCGGCGGGTTCAGCCGCCTCGGACGCCCAGCCGGATCGGCGAGCCTCGGCGTCGACCGCCGGCCGCGCCGGAACCTCGGGCGCCGCGTCGTGGGCGGCCACCGGTCCGGCATCCGCTCCAGCGTGCGCCGACATCGCGGATGGGTGCTCGACACCTGCCGGCCGGTCCGCCGCGTTGAGGTCCGCACCGTTCGGCGCAACCCACGGGGCCGCAGACCGGCTTGGTGACTCGCGGGGTTCCGACCCGGCCGGCGAGAAGGATCGCTCGCCCGGCTGGACCGGCGTACCCGTGCCACCTTCGGATCCGTTTCGCTCGACCGGCCGTTCCGCAGCGCCGACCGCGTGGGGGGCTTCGCGCCGCGCGAGGGGGACGCGCGCCTCGTCGTTCCCACGTCCGTCGAGGCCGGCGTTCGCCGCCGGTGCGTGCGGGCCGAAGCGCGACTCCGGCTGTTCGCCGCGTTGGAACGGAATCCCCCGCTCCGGCGCGCCGAGGCCATGCGGAGCGCCTGCGTCCGGCGCGGCGTGCTCGGCCATGTCGTCGAACGGTGTCGATGTCGTGAAATCGAGCGTCGAGACGTTCTCGGCGAATGTCGCCGCGTGCCGCATGATGTCGTCGGCGTGATCGTCGAGCACCTTTGCGAAGTGCTGCACCGCGTCGGGATCGATGTGTAGCGGCGGCGGTCTGCCCGAGGACGGGACGTGCAGCGCGTCGCGGGTCGCGTCGTAGACGATCCCCTTGACCATGTCGTCGATGGCCTGTTCGAGCGGTTCGATCGCCTTGCCGATGACTTCGGCGACGATATAGCCGATCAGGTACTGCGCCATCTCCTCACACAGCTTGCGCGCCGCTGCGGCGATCAGGGGCGCGGAAGGCGCCAGCGGCGGCGTGATCATCATCGAGGCATAGGTGGCGGCCAGGGCGGCGAGTTCGGCCAGCACGGCGACCTTCACCGCGGTGATCACCGTCGCCGCGACGTCGAGGGCCTGACCGACGATCTTGCACGCGCTGTCGAGTCGCCGCATGTGGGTCGCGCTCATGCCCGCCCAGGTGGCGACCAGTTGCTGATACGACTCACCCGAGTAGAAGGCGCCCATCTCGTCGATCACGCCGGTCGCCGAGTCGTGCGTGTCCCGCACCTGTGCGGCGAAGGTGCGCACATGCCCGGCGAGGGCCCGGACGTCGTCCTCGTTGATATCCGGGTAGGGGATGCCGCAGATGTTCAGGAACAGCGCGACCTCGCTGGGGATGTTTATGGCCACGCGATCCTCCCCATGGTCACCGCGTCACAGCACCCGCACGACGACGGAGTTGCTGTCCATGCGTGACCACTTCACCGTCGAACCCGTGTAGGGCGCCTCGATGACCATGCCGTTGCCCGCGGCCAGCTGCACGTGCTCCGGACCTCGCGTGCTGAAGGAAGAGCCGGGAAACACCAGGTCACCCGGACGCACATCCTCGGGGTGCACCCGGACCCCGCTGTAGATCTGCTCGTAGGTGGTGCGGGGCAGCACGACTTCGCCGTTGCTCGCCTGGGCGATGGCGTATTGCGTGAGACCCGAGCAGTCGAATCCACCGCCGCTCGGACCGCCCGCGCCGCCACCGCCCCACACGTAAGGGGTGCCGAGCCAGCTGCTGGCGGCCAGCACCGCGTTGCCGCCTCTGGTTCCGTCCGAGCGGACGGTGCTCCTGCGGCGCAGCCGGGAGGAGGAACTGGACCTCGGGCGCGTCCGGCGCCGCCTGCGCGGCGCAGGACCGTGCCTGGTCTGCCGGGTCGCCGGCGTGGCGGGCGGCATGATCTGCGCCGCCTGCTGCCGTGCGGCGGCGACATCGGCGTCGACCTGCTTGGTGGCATTCGAGATGGTGGTCTGTGCGGCGTCCAGCAGCGCGGGCCCGCTGAAGCGAGTGTCGGCCACCGAAGCGATCGCCTGTATCCGGCTCTGGAAATCCGCGATGTGGTTGTTCAGGCGGCCGCGGCCGTTGACCGTTCCGTCACCGGACTCGCCCACGGCCTTGCCGACGATGCTGTCCTTGCTCGCATGGGATTCCGCGATCGACATCTGCATGCCGTGCGCCTCGCCGTACCGTTGCGCCACCGCTCCGGACTGGGGACGCAGATCGGTTGCGAGAGCTTGGGTCGTGGTCGCCGCCTGGCCGGCGGGCTGGCCGTCGCCGTACAGCGCGAGCAGCGATCGGAGCACTCCGTCCAGGTCGTTCGTCAGTGCCGGTGCCATTCGACCGACTCGCCATCGCTCATCACCGACCGCCTCTCACACTCTCCAGCTATTGTGTCGCCCGAACCGAATCGGTCGTATTCCCATTCGTGGGTGGGTAATCGAACTATGCGCCACTTCCCATAATCGGGAAGCCGAGACAATGAGTGTGACTTCTGGAAGGCGGTGGCGACGGTATGGCGACAACGGCGGCGGAGACCAAAGCCAAAAAAGCATCGGCGCTGGCGTCCACCCCTCTGGCCAGTCTGGCCTCCGAGGTCAAACATTTCTGGTTGGTCGACCTGTATTGCCCGCCCGGGGCCTCGGAAGGGCTACGGGCCTACATCGCGATGGCGGACACCGCCATTCAGACCGCCGTAGACCTGCTCGGACGCGGCATGACCACTCCCCCGCCGGAAGTCGCCGACCTGCTCGAGCCCGCCATCTACAAAGCGCTCGGCAAAGGCGAGGCGGACGACGAGTACCGCAAGACGATCAACAAGGTCGAGGCCAGGCAACTGCAATTGCTGCAGATGGACGACAAGGTGGTCAAGACCTCTGTCACCGTGGCCGCCGAACAAGTGCAGGCGCTGCGGTCCATCAAAACCATCGTGGCCGACCTCAATACCAAGCTGAAGGCCGCGGGCACCGCCAAACTGAAGCCTGCCCAAGAGCTGCCGTTGCTCAAGGCGGTCGCCGCCGCCGTTGAGGCGGTGTACGACAAGGTCACCGCGATCGCCGACCTCAACGAGAATATGGCCAACGGCAGCGGCAACGGCAACTCGAAAGGCGGCGGCCAGAACAGCGGGGGCGGCACGGCCGGTGGTACCGGCGGCGGCGGTGGCGGCGGTGACGGTGGCCTCTCCTCGCTGCTGCCGATGCTCGCAATGCTGCCGATGGCAGCTATGCCGCTGGTCTCCCAGATACCTGAGATGTTGCACAAGGCCGAAGAGGACAAGGCGAAGAAGGCCGAGGAGAACCAGAACAAGGGCGCGCCGGGTAAGCCGGGGCAGGCGCCGCAGCCCGGCAATCAAGGCCAGCCCGCGGCCGCGCCGCCGCAGGGCGATCCGAATGCCCAACCGGCCGCCGCGCAGCCGGAAACCGCACAGCCCGGCGGCATCACCGCGGCGCCTGCTGCCAATACCGCGCCGCCCGCCGAGCAGGATGGAGCTCCGGCCGCTACCCCGTCACCCAGCGTGATCCCGGCTCGGCGGACCAGGGACAGGTCCGCGACCGCCCGGACGGGCAGCGAGACCGCCCAGGACGCGGAGGCCGAGGGCGAACCGACTCCCGAAGAAAGTTCCGTCATCGAGGCGTAGCCGCGTCGAGCCGCCTTTCGGAGGGCGCTCGAACGTATCGAGTCCGTCGGCGGGTTCGGCATTCGCCGGTTCCAGCTGCCGCGTTCGCGGCGTGCATTGATCACCCAGTTGGCTTTCCTGGGGCCCACACAGCGCCTCGGGCTGGTCCACGGACCACTGAGCGCAGTGCGGCGGTCGTACACCGGGAGTAGCGGGATTCCGGTTCCGGACGGCTACTGGCAGTGCCGCAATTGCGTACGAGAGCGCACATCGTGTGCACGGTCACCGATGCCGATTCGGCAGCGCGGATGGAGCGGTGATCCGCACGGGCGTCACCGCGTTGCTATCCGGCTGCCGGTATGGCCGGACTCCACGGGAGGACCCTCAGCGACAGACATACCGACGTCCGGCTCGCGGCGCGGTGGGACCGCACCCACCACGCCGCGCCCGGACCGATGAATCGACCTACGCTCGTGGAGCTTTCACGACTGCTCCGGAGGCGCCACCGGCGGCGGGGTCGAAGGCGCGGCCACGACGGTTGGCGGCGGCCCTCCCGCGACCGCCGGTGCGGTGACCGAAGGAACCACTGCGGGCGGGGCGACACGCTCGGGCTGCACGGCGGTGGAGACCGGCGCCGGTGTCGAGACGAACTGTGGATGCAGCGTGACCTGTTCGTGGGCGTAGACGGCATCGCGCAGGGTCTGCCTGCTCGTCTCGTTCGCCAGCAGCAGCACCAATTCGTTGCAGCGCCGCTCGAAAACCATGCTGCGCAGAGGGGATGCCCCGGCGTCCAGCCGAAGCTGCCCGATCTCCACCCGGCCCACGTCGACCCGCTGTCCCAGCATCGAGGCCGCCAGCAGATCGTCGGCATCCCGCAGTTCGTCCCACAGCTCGCGCGGCACCGGCCTCCCGGCTTGCAGCTCGGTGAGAATTCGCTCCCGAACCCGGCGCGAAGTCGCGGCTTCCACGGGCGCCGGTCCGGAGCGTCCGACCTGCCCGTGGGCGTCGACGGCCAGTTCCACGCATCGCGAGCGCACCTGCGCGTCGGGTACCGACGAGACTTGTTCCAGGCCGGCGATCGAACCGGCGAGGCCGAGCCGGTCGGCCGTATCCGGGGTGAACTCGCGCAAGTCGACGTCATAGGACGGAGCGACGAGCCCCTCCATCGCCGCTTCACCGAAGCGGTTGCGCAACCCCGGATCGATCGGACCGGAGGACACGAGGGCAGACAGACCGGCGTTCGCCTTCGCACCCCAGGCCAATCCGAATTCCGCCAGGACCCGGGCCGGATCGGTGACTCCTTCCCAGGGCGATCCGGCGCCGTCGTCGGCGGCGAGCAACTCGTCCCAGTTCCACGGCGTGGAAACCTCACGCGGCAGGAACAATCCGGCGGGCAACCACCCACGCCCTTCGTTCGACGTGATGAAGACACCCGTTCCACCGGGACCTCGCATCACCGAGACGGCCCAGGCCATGCCCACCGGGGAATCCACCGCGGCGAGCACGCTGCCGAGTAGCGTCCTGGCCAGCACGAGATCATCGTTCACCTGGCTGCCCACCACGTACGCGGGCTCGGCCTCCTTGTCCTTCGCCGAGGCGACGGCGGTCGCGAACGGGCTCGCCACCGGCACCGGCATGGGCGGCAGGTCCGACCGTCCCGTCGCGCCGGTGGGCGGTTGCGTAGCGCCTCGATCGTCCGGGGCTCCGTTGAGCGGGCCGACCCCGGCAGGCGGCATGCCCGCGGTCGAGGGCGCGGTCACACCGGTGCTGGACGGTGCGCCCGGTGTCGTCGTTCCCGTCGCGTTCGGCGTGCCGGTGCCATTGGCGGCCGCCGCATCCGTCGGGGCGCCCGCCGCGCCGGGCACGCCCGTGGCGGCCGGGGAAGCCTCATTGGGTTTGCCTTGTGAAGTGCCGAGCGGGTCGGTCTGGGTGCCGTCGGGAGCTGCCGAATCGCGACCGGCGGAACTGGGACCGGCGGTCGTCGGGTCGTCACCGGGCGATGAGCCGGGTATGGACATGGACGGCGCCGTGGGACGATCCGCACCGAACGGCGCGTGCGAGCTTCCCGGCACCGGGGAAGGCTGATCGGTGAGGCCGGCCACCTTCCGGATGTGCTGGGCGAACTCGTCGTCGGATTGCTCGTAGGCGTCCGCGGACGCACGCAGCGATGCGGCGGTGCGATCGTGTTCGCTGGCCAGCGCCTCGCCCGCACGCTGCCGTGCGTCGTAGTATCGCTCCAGCGCTTCATACACCGGGTAGGCGATCTTGCCGTAGGTGGGCAGGAAGTTCGCCAGCCAATCCGCTGGCGGCTTGGCCCATTCCCTGGTATCCGCGGCCACCCGATTGTGTTGGTCGGCCAGCTGACGCAAAACCGCAGGGTCGATTTCCATGCTGTTCGGCATGCTCGATCAGATCCTTTCCCACCACACGTCCCCTTATTGTCGATTCTTCCCACGAGTGGGGAGTGCGCAGCGGTCGCTCGATCCGGCACTTGCGCACTGGCGTTGAGTGGCAACGCTTTTCGACGATCGACGGTATCCAGCTACTGATCAGCGGCCTGGCCCCGCGGTAATAGTCGGACGGCGAGGCGGAGCCGCGGCGGGCGCTGGAGCCGGTGCGACGAAGGCCGGATGACCCATGATCTGCGTGTGCGCGTACATCGCGTCGCGCAGAACCTGTCGTGTCGCCGCCTCCGCCAGCAGCAGCACGAGTTCGTCGCAACGCCGTTCGAAGACCATGGCCCGCAGGCCGCTCATCTCCGACGCGTATCGGCCGCCGGCTTGGTCGGCGCGCAACTCACCCAACGCGACCCGCGAGACATCGGCGCGCCGCGACAACATCGTCGCCGTGAGCAGATCGTCGGCATCCCGGAGCTCCTCCCACCACTCCTGCGGCACTTCGCGGCGCTGCCGCAGCGCGCCGAGGATCCGCTCGCGTGCCGCGGGCGCTCCCAGCGCGGCCGGGGAGCCCAGACCGGCGCCGTGGACCCGAACGTGCGCGTCGGAGGCCAACTCCCAGCAGCGCAGCCCGATCTCCGACTCCGGCGTGGCCGCGGCGCGCTGCACCAGCGCCGGGGCCGCGACGAGTTCGAGGCGGTCGACCAGACTGGGCCGCGGCGCGCTGAAGTCCATCGCCGACGAGGCGGCCACTTCCCCTTCGATCGGCACCTCACCCAACTGCCGTCGCAGTTCGGCGTCGACTTCTTCGGAGGAGACGACGGCGGTCAGCCGCGCACCGGACTTGCGCCCCCAGGCGATCCCGAACTCTGCCAGCACGCGCGCGGGATCCGCGACGCCCTCCCACGCACTCTCGGCCACCTCCCACACCCACGGCGTGGACACCTCACGTGGCAGGTACAGCCCGGCGGGTATCCAGCCGCGTCCCTCGTTCGAGGTGACGAACGCGGTGATCCCGCTCTGGTGGCGCATCACCGAAACCGCCCACCCGAGTCCGAGGACCGCCTCGCCGCCCGCGGCCAAGACCCCCGCGAGCAGTGTGCGGGCCAGCACCAGATCTCCGTCCACTCGCGCGCCGAGGACGAACGCGGGGGCCGCCGCCGAGGTCATGGCAGCGCCGACGACATTGCGCATCGAATCGTCGCTGTCGTCCGCCTCGTCCTTGCCCGCGTCCGCGCGCTGCGAGGTCCGCTCGGGCGGCTGTGTCTTCCCCACAGCGCCCGCACCGGGGGGCGGTCCCGCGCTCACCGCCGTGACCTTGGGCGCGGCGGCCGGTCCGCGCGATTCGCCGGGTGGGGCCGTGGTCTGCTTCGCCTGCACTTGCGGCGGACCCGAGCCGGCCTGTGCCGCTGGAGCGGAGACCGCCGGTCCGGACGTACCGCTGGAGACGGCCGGTGCCGGTGCCGGTGCTGCCAGGGAACCCGGCGTCACCACGGGTGGCGGAAGGACCAATGGCGGTGCCACCGACGCCGCCGGGCCGCCCGCGGACACAGCGACGTCGCCGGTCTGGTCGGGTGCGGCGGCGTCGTGCGTTTCTGCCGCCGAACCGGTGGTGGAGCGGTCGTGCGTCGCGGACTCGGCGTCGTCGACCGAGACATCCGAACCCCTTCCGTGCGGATCCCGCGCGTCCGAATCCGGCGCACCGTGGTCGCCGCCGCCCGTCGGCACTTCCTGATCCGAAGTCATGGGCTCGGTGTCCGTGAGCTGTCCGCGCGGTGGGCCGCCCGCGGCAGTCGGGGTGGGTCCGCCGTCGGATGCCCCGCCGGGCGTATGACCGGCGGGGACGGCCGTCGTTCCGCCAGGCGGGTACTGGCCGGGCACCGGGTCCGTGACCGGAGATTCGGTCGAAGTGTCCTGGGTGGTGCGAGCATTCGGCTGCCTGCCGACCTCGTCTCCGGGCGCCGATGGGTCGACGGTATCGACGACCGGCCGCTCGCCCGCGTTCTCCGGGAACACCACAACGGGTTTATCGTCCTTCGGCCGATCGGTCCGAGGGGATCCGTTGTGCCGTGGATCGCCGGAGTGGTCGGTCGCGGGCCGGTGCTGTCCCCGGTCGCCTGCACCGTGTTCTCCGCCGCTGTGGTCGTGCGCGTTGCGATGCCCCGGGTCCCAGGGGCCCGGCTGCCCCAGCGCGTCGGCGATCAAGCCCAAACTGGGCAGCCCCTGGGGGCTGATCGAGCTGAGCGCCGCCCGGACGACATCCTCGACGTCTTCGCGTGCGGCGGCGATCATTCCGGGAATCCGGCTACGGATGGCCTGGGCGTCGGATTCGTCGTCCTCCGCCGCGGCCGCCCGCTTGGTCGCGTTGACCCTCGCCGTAGCCTCCTCGACGATGTCGAGGATCTTGTTGCGGGTCCGGTACACCAGGTCGGAGAAGTCCCGGAAGGTGTCCGCCGCGGCCTCCAGCGCGTCGGCGAACGCCTGCGGGTTCCTCCGCTGGCGCACCATATCGTCCTTGACCGGTTGCAGCCCGGCACTGGAACGGACCCGTTCGTCGAAGTCGCGTCGTCTGCGGTCGGCGTCGAGCAGGTCCAACGCCCCCGCCCCGTCCCGCGCGAGACGTTCCAGCGCACTCCAGTCCCCCGGCGAGATCGCCGGCCAGTTGTCGCCGACGATGGCGTCCCAGTATGGACTGTCGCGCTCCGGTTCCATCAGCGCTCAGACGAACTCGGTACGGCTGCGCACCACAGCTGCGCCCGCGCGATCGGCGTCGCCGTGGGTGTACGACACTTGGGCGGTGACCGCTGTCGTCGCGTCCACCCGGCGGCCGTTGGCCCGCACCGCACGCTCGAACGTCGTCTTGATCCACTGCGTGTGCGCCACCAGTCGCCGATCGATCTCCGATTCGGGGCGCCGCGGCGCGACGAAATTACCACTGATCTGCTGGACTTGGCCGCCGACCGTGGTGATCGCGGTGTGGAACTTCCGCGCGGCGTCGACGACCTCGTGCGGATCGTCGGTATCGAACTTGTCGGTCATGTCGCTGTCCTGTCTCGCCCTTGCGGCGGTCGGCACTCAGGTGTCGCGTCGGAACTCGGCTTCCTCCATGGCGCGATACGACGCCTCGGTCGGAAGGTCGAACGAATCGATCGTGTAGGAGCGGGTGCCCTTGTGCTCCATCTCCGCCCGCAGCCCGACGCGCGACTTCGCGTGCGCCAGCCGTGCGAGCTTGAGGATCTGGGAGGCCAACCACTCGTCACCGTTCTCGCGGGCGTCATCGGTGATGTACAAGCCGATGATCTCGCCGTCCCGGTCGCATCCGACGCCGACGGTGTGGTCGGGGTTGAACACCTCGTAGGTAATGGTCCGCCAGTCCGGTGCGGCGGCTTCCCGCTCGTCGACTTCATCGACATCGTCGACGTCGTAATCGTCCATGTGGATCGGATGTATGTCGGTCATCGGCTGCTCTCCGAGAATCGTTCACCAGCTTGCGGATTGATCAGGTAATCGGCGTCGTCGGTCATGGATTCCAGGCGCGCGGCCAGCACCGACCAGGCGGCGTCCTCGATGCGCATGACTTGGCGCATCTGCCAGAACCGGGCCCCGAGGTACAACTCGCCGGTGCCGTCCGGGGCCACGTCGAGATGGTCGGGACCTTCGGTGGCCGGGTTCAGCGTCACCGCCGTCACCGGCGGGCGGGTGTCGTCGACGTTCACCAGTGTCGCGCCGCCGCCCGGAATGAAACTCTGCCGCAACCTGGCGCTGCTGCCGATCGCGACGTCGGCGCTGTTTGTGGTGACGGTGACCTCCGGATTCAACAGCAGTTGCAGCACCCACGATCGGGCCGTCTGCTCGGGACGGTCGGCGTTGATCGCGATCGTCAAGGTCGCGGCCAAGTCGATCACCAGGACCGCGTCGGTAGTGGTGACACCGGCGACCACCAGACGGCGGGCGGTTCCCGTCGGATACGGCAGGTCGTCGGCGGCCACGGACACCACGTCCGCGCCGACGCCGCCACCTGTGGCGGGATGCGCGGAGACGGTTCCGGTGGCGACATCGATCGTGTAGGCGACGATTATGTCCGAGATGCCGTCCGCCACCCCGGCGAGCCGGACCAGCCCCTCGTCGTGCAGCCACCGCACCGTATCCGCGACGGTGACCTCCGGTGCGGGTTCGGTCATCAGGCCTGCCCGGAAGCGGTGGTGATCGGCTCGTCTGCGTCGATGGGCTGCTCCATCACGCTCTGGTACTGCCGCGCCGCGTCGGCGGTGCTCTCCCGAATCGCGGCCATGATCTCGGTGACCAGTTCGGGGCAGGTGAGCCGGTCGGCCGTGCCCGGCGCGAGGTAGAGATCGGTCAGCCTGCCCATCGCGTCGACCTCCGGGATGACCGCGCCGCTGGGCGAGGGCCTGCGGGCGCGAATGTTGTCGATCTTCTCCCGCATCTCGGCGATCCGGTGCCGCAGATCCCGGGCGGCGTCCAACGCCGCCTGCACGTCCGGGTGGATGGAACTCACGACGCCACCTCTCTGCGCTCACTCATGCGTTACCTCCGGGTTGGGAAGGGGTTTGATTGCTCGGCGCGGGCGTCGGCGGAGTCACGGTCGGGGCAATGGTAGGCCGTTCCCCGATCACCGCTTCGGTGTGCGGTGTGTCGTCCACGTACATCAAGCGGTCGGGGTGCCACGCCACGACGCGGTTTCGGTCGTTGTTGCCACCCGAGTTGCCCATGCCGGGCGCCATCGGCATGTACGGCATCATCGGCGATCCGCCGCGCGCGGCGGCAGCGGTGGCCGCCGACGACGTACCGAGAGGTTCGATCACCGGTGTGCGCGGCATGCCCGAACCCAGACTGGCCGCGGCGGCCACCGGCAAGGCGCTCGCCGCAACGGTTTCGGCTTCGACATCCGGGATGCCGAGGCCGGGACTGCCGACGGGGCTCCCGCTCGGGCTGCCCGTACCGAGCCCGCTGGGGATGCCGAGGCCGTCGTAACCGTACTCGTCGATGCCGTAGTCGTCGTAGGCGTCCGAGGTATTCGACTGTCCGAGCTGACTCAACGGCGTTCCGGCCGAGGCCATCGCGCTCATCAGGGCGGGCAGCATCTGGGTCAATGCGCTGCTGTCACCGCTGCCGCTTCCCTTCCCCTTGCCGGTGCCTTCGCTGGTGCCCACCTTCGAGCCGACTTCGGTGGAGTAGCCGGTGATCGTCTCCGCCGAACGCGCGTTCTGCTCGTTGAACTTCGCCAGGGCGGCCTGGATGCCGAGCTCGTTCTTGGAGCGCATCGCCGCGATGAGCTCCTTGCGCGCGGCGATGATCTCCTCCGGCGTGGGGTGTTTGGCTTTCGCGGTCCGGAATGCGTCGCTGTAGGTATCGATTCCGTCGGCCAGCAACCCGAGGCCCATGCCGAGCTGGTCCAGCCACCCCCGGCGCTGGCCGAGCTCCGCGGCGGCCGCGGAGCCGACCGGTTCCCAGTTCTGCATCGACTTCGCCGCCGAGGTCACGCCCTCGATCGCCGCGAGATGCGGACCACCGGCGAACTTGCGCAGCGCGTCCGCGAATCCCTTCGCCGCCCCGGGCCCGGGGCCCGAGTGCAACTGTTGAGCGAAAGTCAACGGGTCGACAGCTCCGCCCGCGGCGGGGAACCGCAGGCCCGGCGGGCGCCGTTGGCCGATCTCCTGCACTTCGCCCACCGGATTGGCGACCAGTTCACCGCCGCTGCCGTTGATCCTCCGAGCGCCGGCGTCGTCGGCCGCGGTGTAATCGGCGGCGGCCGCGCCGATGTTGTACGCGGTCCGCTGGATATCGGTGAGGACACCCGCCATTCCGTTGAACAACGAGGCGGCCTGCGCGTTGAGTTGCGGCACCGCCGCGGCGGAAATCGGGTCAGCCCCCGCGGGTACGACCCATCCCCCGGGCATCGCCGCACCGGTATCCCGCGCCATCGCGGCGAGTTTCGACGCCGCAGCGACAAGTTCCTGCGGATCCACCTTCAGCGCCATCGCGACCTCCTCTCCTCATCTCCCGCACTGCTCGCGCGATCAGCCCGCGGGTGCCGCGACAACCGGCATTGCCGCGGCCGCGGACTGATCGGCCGAGCCCGGCATACCCGAGGGCGCGCCCCCGTCCGCCGGCGCGGTCACTTCGATGCCGTTCGGATGCGCGAAGCCCTCGAAAGTGTTCGTATCCGAGGCGATCTCGGGCATCTTCGGGTCGAAGGGCTTCAGCTCGCCCTTGACGATGACCTCCAATGTGCCACCTTGGTCGGCAGGGAACACAACGAGAACCGCGGTCGAGTTGGTCCATGTGGCGACGTCGCCGGTCATCAGCTCGAAGTCACCCACACGTTTGCCGATCTGCTTCTTGTCCGACCACTTCGCCGACGTCTTCTCGTATGCCTTCTGCGCGGAGGTGTCCGCGTGGTTGCCGAATGCCGCGTCGAGGACCTGGGCGACCATAGTGGACACCTTCTGCGTACGTCCGTCGGGGAAGGTGTAGGTCACGCTGCCGTCCGTATCCGGAGTCCGTCCGGGCGCGACCGCGGGCTGGGTGGATGTCGTGCCGGTGGGTGCCCCGCTGTGCTGCGTCGCCGGGGCCGTCGTGGACGGCTGCGCGACCGCGGGCTGGGCCGTGACCGGCGGTGCGACCGGCGGCGGAGCCACCGCATCGAGCTGGTCGTCGTAGCGGCTCGGATCCAGTTCCCTGCGACGACCGTTCAGGTCCTGGTCGGCCATGTTCCTCATCATCGCCTGCTGCATCATCATCGGCAGCATGGAGCCCATCAGGTCCATGCCGGAGCCCATCGGCGACGTGATGGGGGTCTGCGGCACGCTCGGCGTGGTGGGTGTCGTCCCGATCGGCGTGGTCCAGTTGGGGTCGAGACCGCCGGGTGTCTGAGGGTTCAGCCCGGAATTGTCCACACCAGGGGTGTCCAAGCCGGGATCGTTCAAACCGCGCGGCGTCAGACCGGAGTTGTTCGGGTCGTCTAGCCCGTCGAGGCCATCCAAACCCGGAGGCAGGCTATTGTCCGTGGACGGAGGAGGCATAACGCCCGGCGGCCACTGCCCCGTATCGATGGGCGGAGGGTTCAACGCTGGATTCTTCTGCGCCGCCTCCAAATCCTTTATGTGCTTTTCCAGATCTTTGATCTTTGCGGTGCCGTCGTCGATATTTTTCGCGACACCGCCCTGCCCATTGACGACCTTCTCGAGTTCGGTGTTCGCTTCGTTGCAAGCAGCGGTGATCCAGGTCCAGTGGTAGTCGTCGATCTTTATACCGTCGACGGGCGGAACGGGCGCCACCGGCACGACTTTTTCATCGATCACGGTATTGATCGCTTTTTGCCCCACATCGGACCATTGGGCGGAGTCTGCCGCCCACTTCTTCACAAGCGCGTCGAGCCTGCCATTGACTTCGGTGTACGCTTGCTTCAGTTTCACCGCTACATTCGCGTAGTTCTCGAAACTTCCGATAGAACCATGCGGGGCCACCTGCGGCACCTCCGGCGCACTCGGAGGATCCGGCCGATCATCTTTGCCGCAAGTGGCATAACTATCTTTGAAAAACTTCCAGAAGTCTTTGAAGCGATGCTCGGTAAACGGCGAGTGGACCCACGCAGGATTGTAATTACCGGACTTGATCTTCTCCCGATCCGGCATCAGCATATCGTTCGGCTTGTTGTCCACAGAGCTACTCCTCAGACAAAACTGAACGCTGTGGAGTCATTGAGAACCTTGGTCGGAAGTGTTTGCTCGTATACCTTCGCCGGCTTACCCGAATGGACGAGGTCGTATCCTCTACTGGCCAGCAGGTTGCCGGCGCCAGCGGCCGCCGCACCCGCAGCCAATCTGGGCATGCCCGCTCTCGCGAACGCCAATCGATCCGCCAATCCACCGAAACCTCGCTGCGTCATGAGCTGCCCGGCATCTCGGAGACTCACACCCAACGCCCTGAGTCCGCCGCCAGCCAGACCCCTTGTCGCGCCACCGACGACGCCGCCGGGAATCGCACTGAAAGCGGCACCGATCAGTCCGGCCTGCAAACCTTCCTCGAAGGAGCCTCTCTCGATACCCGTCCAAACGCCACTGACGGCACCGCCGAGTATCGCGGAGCCGACGGGACCACCGAACGCGAACCCCACGCCGCTCGCTACGCCCGCAGCGACATCTTTCCATTCGAAACCGAACATACCCATGCGATTTCACCTATTCGACGCGCAGCGAGTTTCCCATCGAGCCCGGCCGGGGACTGTCGTCGCAGGTAGAAGCAATGAGACGACCGTGATCTGCGGCTGTACATCATCGACCATGCTCGGGGTCCCTCTCGACATCTTCATTGTCGAGGATTCCCACTCGTGGGAACTAAGATCTCGGCCGGGACAGCCAGGATAGTAGCCGCAGGACGTACACTGACGTGCACGAATCGCCGGAGATACCAAGGGCTTTGCAGCCACCGGCGACGAATGGAGGAGATAGTCGCAGATGAACTTCCGCCTGCTGCTCCGACCTGCCGCGGCCCTGCGTAGCCCGCTTGGGGCCGGGGGGGGACAATGACCACCGCTGAGGTTTGGCCCGAAGAGAAGGCCGAGGCGCCTCCGGCACCCGTGACGCCATGGTCGGGTCGGCCAGGCAGTCCACGCACGCGTCAGGGGTCGACCGCACCTGCACCGCCGGCGACTCCGCCGCCCGGGCTTGCTCAGGCGAATACCCCTGGCGAGCCCCGCCAGTCGAGTGGCGCTGCTCAACCGGGTCACTCCGGACCGCTGAGTCAGACTGGATTGTCTGGGGCGCCGAATGTTTCGGGTATGCCGTCTCAGTCGGGTTCGTCGGGTCAGCCGGTTGAGGGTGGTCCGGGTGGTGTGGTGGCTCCGCGGGTGGAGTCGGCGCCGCCGGGTGGGGGTGTGGGTCGGGAGTCTGAGC
>NZ_JBSGEZ010000069.1:0-38551 GCF_053603155.1 Nocardia sp. NPDC004260
GGGCGACATCGACCGAAACACCTACAAGATTGAGATCGACGTCACCATCAACACCAGTTGACACCAGCCCGACCAGCCTATGTGAGCGGCATTGGAATTAGAACAAGACGAAACCGGCGCGAAAACGGTTTGTCTCAGCCTGGTTCGAACCCTCAGCGCGGCGGCGCGGCCACCGTCGTCGACCGGACCTGCTGCTGGTAGCGCTGCACGAACGGCAGAATCTGCTGCTCGATCACCGTGTTGTATTCCCGGGGCCGCTGCATCGGATTCGCGTGCCCGGTGCTTCGCGCCAGCACGACCAGCAGCGTGCCGTCCACCCCGCCGGACCGCTCGATCAGCACCCGATGGGAGTACTCGACGTCGACCACGCGGTCGGCGCTCGCGTCGCGCGGCCGGATGAAGACGATGGCGGGCCGTGGCTTGTCGGCCACGGGCTGGGCGAGGGCACGCAGGTCGTCCGTCGCGCCACCGGCCACGATGGCGGTGAACTGGGACTCGATCAGACCGTTGCTCGCCGCGTCGCGGGAGACGATCTTCTCCCGCATCACTTCCGCCAGCACCTGGCCCAGTTGGCCGAACCGGATGCCGGGCAGCCCGTCGCCCCGGTAGACGAAACGGTCCCGGCGAGCGTAGGTCTCCACGGCCAGCCGGAGCATGCGGCTTTCCCGCGCACCGGGCAGCCAGCCCATCCACCGCAGCATGTCCTCACCGCGCCCGCGACTCTCCGGACGGACCGCGTTCAGGTCGACCGGCGTGCAGTCCAGGATCACCCCGACCAGTCTGCGGTCGCTGTCACGGTGGATGTGCTCGGCGACCTCCAGTGCGATCACGCCGCCCATGCTGTGGCCGACGAGCACGACGTTGCGCAGACCCGACAGTTCGGCGGCGCGCACGACGAGGTCGGCGATCACCTTGGTGTCGATACCTTGATTGTCGTAGCGGATCGCCCACACCATGCCCATCCTGCGCAGAGCGGGCAGCGCGGCGGCGGTGTCACTGGCGTCGAGCCCGCCGAGCCCGACCAGATCCACCACGACGGTGTCCCAGTTCTGCGGGTCCACCGGCGGGGCGACGGGCAGGATGGCGGGCTCGGTCCGCGCCAGTCGCGCCTGTTCCGGCGCGACGTCGTACTTCCAGTACTGTGCGAACACCACGAGTCCGGCCAGCAGCAGTGCGGCCACCCGAAGCAGCGTCACCCTGGTGCGGCGCAACGTCTTCCACCCGTGCCCCAGGCTCGTGTCCCGCAGCCGAGCTCGGCGTCGCGCGTCGTCCCAGTCGGAGACGGTGGACGGGTGCCTCTCGTCCATCGGCGACATCCATCCCACTGTAGGCACGGGTGCGGGCGGTCGCCATGAGCCCGCTATCGTTCAGCGTGCCGCCGCGGCCATGGCCGCGAGTTTGCCCACCGAACTACACCAGCCGATTTCGTTGTCCTCAGGCGCGTTTCCGCTCGGAATTCTGCCACATACCGGCTGGTAGCCGATAGTTCGCCCACCGATCACCGCCAGTCGTCGGTCTCGAATTCGATGATCTGCGCCACGTAGCACTTTCGCGTCGCGGAGACGCCATCGATCAGCGGAAAGGCGACCAGGCGGGCTCGAACCACCCCGGGGCGGCGGCGGTGAAACGCGCACGCTCCCAGCCGCCCGCGCCTTGCGGCACCGAGCCAACCAGGTCGACGCCGGTGACGCGGGGCAGGTCGGTGCGATTGCATTCGGCGGCGAGATCCGGTTCGGCGGGCCAGGAGCCGATCACCAGGCCCTGGCACCGCACACCCGCCGATTGCAATGCGCGGGTGGTCAGTTCGCTGTGGTTGAGCGTCCCCAGCCCGGCCGCGGTGACCAGCAGGACGGGCGCGCCGAGTTTTTGGGCGAGGTCGAGCAGGGTGAAATCGCCTAGGCGCACCAGCAATCCGCCCGCGCCTTCGACCAGGACGAGGTCGGCGTCCGTCAGAGAGTCGACGGCGGCGGCGGTTTCGGCGAGCGTCAGCTCCGGCAGCCCGGCTCGGCGGGCGGCGGTGTCGGGCGCGAGCGGGTCCGGGTAGCGGGCGAGTTCGAGCGTGCGGGTGACGCCGGACAACCGCTGGATCTCCGCGAGGTCGCCGGGTTCGCCGACCTCGACACCGGTCTGGCCCGGCTTGCACACCGCCACCGAACGGCCGTTCGCCATCGCCGCGGCGGCGACGGCCGCGGTGACGACGGTCTTGCCGACATCGGTGGATGTTCCGGTGATCAGCAGGACGGTCATGCCGGCACCACCTCTCGCGCCTGCGCCAGCACCTCGCCGAGCACCGTCGCGATGGAGTCGAGTTCGGCCGGTGTGAGATTCGCCCGCGCGGTCAAGCGCAGTCGCGATGTGCCTTCCGGAACCGTCGGCGGACGGAAGCAGCCCACGTCCAGCCCGCGCGCCCGGCACGCCCGCGCGGCGTCGAAGGCGACTTGCGCCGGACCGAGCACGACCGACACCACCGCCGAAGGCGGCGCGGGCACACCGGCGATCCGGCCGATGTCCGCGGCGCGGGCCAGCACCCGCTCGGCCAGCTCCGGCTGGGCGCGCAGCACCCGCAACGCGGCCCGCGCGGCGCCGACGGCGGCGGGCGCGAGACCGGTGTCGAAGATGAACGTGCGCGCGGCGTCGATCAGGTGGGCGCGCACCCGGCCACTGCTCAGCACCACACCGCCCTGCGCGGCAAGGGATTTCGACAGCGTCGCGGTGATCACCAGATCCGGCGCCCCCGCCAGGCCCGACTCGTGCGCCAACCCGCGCCCGCCCGCCCCGCGCACACCGATGCCGTGTGCCTCGTCCACCACGAGCACCGCCCCGTTGGCCCTGGTCACCCGGTGCAGTTCGGTCAACGGCGCGAGATCGCCGTCGGCGCTGAACACCGAATCCGTGAGCACGAGCGCACGTTCCTCGACGCGCTCCGACAGCAGCCGGTCCACGGCCGCGACGTCGCGATGCGGCGCGATCTCCACCCGGGCGCGGGAGAGCCTGCACGCGTCCACCAGCGAGGCGTGGCTGCCCGCGTCGGAGATCACCAGCGAACCGCGCCCGGCCAGCGCGGTCACCGCGCCGAGGTTGGCCGCGTATCCGGAGGCGAATACGAGTCCCGCTTCGGCACCGACGAATTCGGCCAACTCGGTCTCCAGCAGTTCGTGCTCGGTGGTGGTGCCGGTGACCAGCCGCGACCCGGTCGACCCCGCACCCCAGCGGCGCACCGCCTCGATCGCGCCTTCGATCACCTCGGGGTGGCGCACCAGGCCGAGATAGTCGTTGGATGCGAGATCGATCGACGGCGCCTGCGGGCCGCGCGGGCGCAGCTCACGGCGCAGTCCCGCGGCCACGCGCGAGGAAGCGCGTTCGTCCAACCAGCTCAACGGATCGGTAGTCACAGCTCCGCAGCATACTTGAACACCGTTCAGGGCACTCGCCCACAGGTCCGCTGGTACCGTTGAGCCCATCGTTGGTGGTGTCACCGGCCCGCGGTGACAAGCTGCACCGGGAGGTACACGGCCGGATGCCGCGGTGGGCGATAGTCGTCGAGGAAACAACGGGCTCGGGCGATCACAAGCGCTGGTCACCCCGAATCCTGACGGAAGTGGTCGGCACGCGCGCACAGGCGCTGGCGAAACTGGCCGGCGTGCTGCCCACCTACACCCCGGAGCATCCCAAGCTGCGCGGTCGCCGCGTCGTGCTCCGCGACGGTGACACCTATCTACTGATGGTGCGCGGCTGGTCGGACGACTACCACTGCATCTTCCGGGTGTGGGAGATGCTGTCCGACAGCGATCGTCCCGAACTCGCCGACGGCCGCCATAATTCGTCCGATCGGCTCACGGACCAGTGAACCAGTTCGGCGTATCCAGCCGGAACACCTCGCCGGGCGTCAGCGAGCGCAGATCGCGCTCCAGTTCGGCCAGCCGATCCGCGCCGAGCAGTTCCGCCCAGCGATCGTGGATCCGGTCGAACGTTCGCGCCGATCGGGTCAGCACGTCCTCGGCGCGGTCGGTGAGCGTGTAGACCTTGCGCCGCGCGTCGGACGGATCGTGCCCGCGACGAAGGTAGCCCAGCCGCTCCAACGCCTCGATGTGCTTGCCCGCGGCCTGTTTCGACACGCCGAGCGCGCGGCCGAGGTCGGCGGCCGTGCAACCGTGCGGCCCGCCCGCGCGGCCGATCGCCTGGAAGACGAAGCCGTGCATCGGCCGCAACTCGGCGTGACCGTGCCCGGCCAGATCCGCGTGCACCTCGTCGATCACGATCCGGAAGCCGAGCAGCATGCGCAGCGGCAACTCGTAACCACCCGCGTCACTTGACATGATGGACAACCTCGTTGACTATATGGACAACCATGTTGTCTATTCTAGAGGTGGTAACCAGATGACCGTCATCCGAGACTCCGACACTCGCCGCACCGAAACCCCTGGCGGCGTCATGACCACGCTCGCCTCCCCCACCCAGGGCGGCTCCGGACTCGCGTTGTGGCGGGTCGAGGTGCCCGCCGACACCGCGGGACCGCTGCACTTCATCGACGCCGAGCAGATCTGGACCGTCCTCGCCGGACGGCTCGACGTCACGCTCGACGGCACGGAACTCACCGCGGCCGAGGGGGATACGGTGATCCTCCCGCCGAACGTGCTGCGACAGGTGCGCACCGGCGACGGCTTCACCGCCATCGTCACCGCGCCCGCGGGAGCGCGCGCAGGCACACCGGACGGCGACGGCACCATCGTCCCGCCCTGGATCGCCTGACCGGTCACCGGCCGCTCTGCGCGGCGACCGCGGCGCGCATCCCGGCGGTGATCGTGGCGATGTCGCCGGACGTGCTGATGAACGGCGGCATGGTGTAGACGAGGTTGCGGAACGGACGCAGCCACACCCCGGCCGCGACCGCGGCGTCGGTCGCGGCGCGCATGTCGACCGGGTGGTCCAGCTCGATCACACCGATCGCACCGAGCACACGCGCCTCGACCACGCCCGGCAGCTCGCGCACCGGGGCCAGGCCCGCGGCCAGCTCCGCTTCGATCCGGGTCACCTCGCCGCGCCAGTCGCGTGAGCGCAGCAACTCGATCGACGCGACGGCGACCGCGCAGGCCAGCGGGTTGCCCATGAACGTGGGGCCGTGCATGAGCCCGCCGTGCGCCGCGCTGATCGTCTCGGCGATCCGCGTGGTGCACAGCGCGGCGGCCAGGGTGAGGTAACCGCCGGTCAGCGCCTTGCCCACGCACATCACATCCGGGCTCACCCCGGCCAGGTCGGCCGCGAAAAGCGTTCCGGTGCGGCCGAATCCGGTCGCGATCTCGTCGAAGACGAGCAGCACCCCGTGCTCGTCGCACAACCGGCGCAGGTCGGCGAGATAGCCGGGGTGATGCCAGCACATCCCGCCCGCCCCTTGGACGATCGGCTCCACGATGACCGCCGCGAGTTCGCCCGCCTGCGCGGCGATCATGCGCTCCAGTTCCGCCGCGTATTCCGGGTGGTACTCGCTCGGCGGCGCCGGCGCGAACAGCTGATTCGCCAGGATGTCGGTCCACAGCGAGTGCATGCCACCCTCGGGGTCGCACACGCTCATCGGCGTGAAGGTGTCGCCGTGGTAGCCGCCGCGCCAGGTGAGCAGCCGCCGCTTCTCCGGCTTGCCCAGCGAACGCCAGTACTGCAGGCACATCTTCACGGCGACCTCGACCGACACCGAGCCGGAGTCGCACAGGAACACCTTGTCCAGCCCGGCCGGTGTCGATTCGACCAGCAACTCGGCCAGCCGGGCCGCAGGCTCGTGGGTGAGCCCGCCGAACATCACATGACTCATCCGCCGCGACTGGTCGACCAGCGCGGCGTCGAGCACCGGGTGCCGGTAACCGTGGATGGCGGCCCACCAGGAACTCATGCCGTCGACCAGCTCGCGTCCGTCGGCCAGGGTCAGCCTGGTCCCCGCGGCGGCGGCCACCACCAGCGGTTCGGTCGTCGCGGGGAAGCCGCCGTACGGATGCCAGACGTGCTCGGCGTCGAGGGCGGTGATCTGGTCGGGGGTCAGTGCCACAGGAATCCTCGCGTCACGGCCCGGGTCTCCCCGGGCGGCTTGAACACCGTTCAAGTTAGCAGCCGAGCAGGCCGGGCCCGCAAGGGTGGGCCGAGTTCGGCCGTTTCCCTACCCGGTGGCGTCGCGGCGGAATATTCTTTGACAAAGTCAAAGAATGGAGCCGCCGTGACCGCTGCCGCCCCCGCCGACATCGCCGCCGTCCGCGAGTTCAACCGCCACTACACGCGCGTGATCGGCGTGCTGCGCGAGGGACTGCACGACAGCCGCTACTCGCTCACCGAGGCCCGGGTCCTGTTCGAGCTGGCCGCCTCCGACGCCACCGAAGTGGTCGCGCTCCGGCACGCCCTGGACCTCGACGCGGGCTACCTCAGCCGCATACTGGCCCGCTTCGAACAGTCCGGCCTGGTGCGGCGCAACCGCTCCGGCAGCGACGGCCGCCGCCAGGAGGTCCGGCTGACCGACCGGGGCAGGGAGATCTTCACGACGCTCGATCAGCGCTCCAGTGACGAAGTGGGCGCGCTGCTCGACGCGCAGCCGCAAGCGACCCGCGCGCGCCTGATCACGGCGATGCGAACCATTCAGCAGATTTTGGACCGGCCCGCCGACGCACCTGCATTCTCGCTGCGACGCCCGGGCTCCGGCGATTACGGCTGGGTGATCCAGCGTCATGCGGAGCTCTACGCGAACGAATACGGATGGGACGCGACCTACGAGGAACTGATCGTGCGCATCGTGGCCGACTACCTGACTTCCCGCGACGAGCAGCGCGAGCGCGCCTGGATCGCGGAATCCGACGGCCGCCCGGTGGGCAGCGTCTTCTGCGTTCGCGAGGACGACACCACCGCGCGCCTGCGGTTGCTCCTGGTGGAGCCGACCGCCCGCGGTCTCGGCGTCGGCTCGGCGCTGGTGGACGAATGCCTGCGCTTCGCCACGGCGGCGGGCTACCGGGAGATCGTGCTGTGGACCAACGACGTGCTCACCGCCGCGCGGCGCGTCTACCAACGCGCGGGATTCGAACTCGTCGACCAGCAGCCGCACCACAGCTGGGGTCACGATCTAATCGGCCAGACCTGGCGGCGGTCGCTCACGCGCGCGAAGTGAGCCGCGCGCCCGCTCACGAGCCGCCGCACGATGCGCCGGGTCGCGCGCGCTTCCGCTACGTCGAGCACCACCCGGCCCGTCGCGGTTGGTGACCCGTATCGACGCACCGCGAGCCGCAGCACCTCGGATGCGTCCGGCGAGAGCTCGCGTCATCGCGACCGCCTCTACCGATGAGCTCGCGACCACCGCGCCCTGCTCGGGGCGAGGCCGACGCGGCGGTGGGTCCGTTCGCCCGCGCTGTGCCGCGAGACTGCGCGGCGTTGCCGCAGCGGGCCGCGCTCGGTGCGCGCACCATTCCCCGATGGCGCGAAAAATGCCTCCGACCTCGTTCGATCCGCTCACCCACAACCACCCGCACCGCTGAACGCCCGGCTGACGCTACTGTCGTTGCCATGGCTCAGCCCGACGCAGCGCCCGGTGACGCGGCACCTCTGGGTGTCTGGCCCGGCACCGCCTATCCCCTCGGGGCCACCTACGACGGCGCAGGCACCAATTTCTCGGTGTTCTCCGAGGTTGCCGACGCGGTCGAACTCTGCCTGATCGACGCCGACGGAGCCGAGAACCGGATCGCGCTCGACGAGGTGGACGGGTACGTCTGGCATGCCTACCTGCCCGGAATCGACCCTGGTCAGCGCTATGGATTCCGCGTGCACGGCCCATACGACCCCGACCGCGGGTTGCGCTGCGACCCGAGCAAGTTGCTGCTCGATCCGTACGGCAAGGCTTTCGACGGCGACTTCGACGATCACCCCTCGCTCTACACCCACGGACTCGACTCGCTCGGCCACACCATGACCGGCGTGGTGATCAACCCGTACTTCGACTGGGGCGCCGACCGGCCGCCCAACCGGCCGTACCACGAGACGGTGATCTACGAGGCGCACGTCAAGGGCATGACGATGACGCATCCCGAAGTGCCGGAGGAATTGCGCGGCACCTATTCCGGCATCGCGCACCCGGCGGTCGTCGACCACCTGAAGGGGCTGGGGGTCACCGCGATCGAACTGATGCCGGTGCACCAGTTCCTGCAGGACCGCGTGCTGCTGGATCAGGGACTGCGAAACTACTGGGGCTACAACAGCTTCGGCTACCTCGCGCCGCACAGCGAGTACGCGACGATGGATCGCGCCGGGTCGGCGGTCACCGAGTTCAAGGCGATGGTGCGCGCGCTGCACGCCGAGGGCATCGAGGTGATCCTCGACGTCGTCTACAACCACACCGCCGAGGGCAACCACCACGGCCCCACGATCGGCTTCCGCGGCATCGACAATGCCGCCTACTACCGCTTGGTCGACGACGATCCGTCGCACTACATGGATTACACGGGCACCGGAAACAGTCTCAACGTGCGCCACCCGCACACCTTGCAGCTGATCATGGACTCCCTGCGCTACTGGATCCTGGAGATGCACGTCGACGGCTTCCGCTTCGATCTGGCCGCGACGCTGGCGCGGGAACTGCACGACGTGGACCGGCTGTCGACGTTCTTCGACCTGGTGCAGCAGGATCCGGTGGTGAGCCAGGTCAAACTCATCGCCGAGCCGTGGGACGTCGGCGAGGGCGGCTACCAGGTGGGCAATTTCCCCGGCCTGTGGACGGAGTGGAACGGCAAGTACCGCGACACCGTGCGGGACTACTGGCGCGGCGAACCGGCGACGCTGGGCGAGTTCGCCTCTCGGCTCACCGGTTCCTCCGACCTGTACGAGGCCACCGGCCGCAGGCCGAGCGCGAGCATCAACTTCGTCACCGCGCACGACGGGTTCACGCTGCGGGATCTGGTGTCCTACAACGAGAAACACAACGAGGCCAACGGCGAGGACAACCGCGACGGCGAGAGCTGGAACCGCTCCTGGAACTGCGGTGTCGAAGGCCCGACCGACGACCAGGACATCCTCGCCCTGCGCGACCGGCAGAGCCGCAACCTGCTGGCCACGCTCATGCTCAGCCAGGGTGTGCCGATGCTGGCGCACGGCGACGAGATGGGCCGCACCCAGCACGGCAACAACAACGTCTACTGCCAGGACTCGCCGCTGTCCTGGATGGACTGGTCACTGCGGGAGAAGAACGCCGATCTGCTGGAGTTCACCCGCGCGGTGGTCGCGTTGCGCACCCGGCACCCCGTCTTCCGGCGCCGCCGCTTCTTCGCGGGCGGCCCGGTCCGTTCGGCGGACAACGCCCGCGACATCGCCTGGCTCACCCCGTCCGGCGAGGAGATGACCGAGGCGGACTGGGACAGCGGATTCGGCAAGTCGCTGGCGGTCTACCTCAACGGCGAGGCGATCCCGGAGCCGGGCCCGCGGGGCGAGCGGATCACCGACGACTCGTTCCTGTTGTGTTTCAACGCTCACGACGCGGCTATCGACTTCGTGCTACCGAGCACCGTCGACGGCGCGGAATGGTCGGTGGCGCTGGATTGCTCGACCCCGACCGGTCTGGCCGACGCCGGGTATCCCGGCGGCGCGGCCGTCACCGTCGAAGCTCGCTGTCTCCTCGTCCTCCGCCAGGCCGCCTGACCCGAATGCCGATGAACGCACCCGATCTCACCGAGACGCACGTGACCGACCCGGTGTCCCTCCGACGCAAGCCCGCTCGCCAGACGACGATCCGCAGCGCCTACCGGCTACAGCTACGACCGGACGCACTGACCTTCGCCGAGGCCCGCGCCATCGCGGAATACCTTCAGCAGCTGGGCATCTCGCACCTGTACCTGTCGCCGATCATGACCGCGGCACACGGCTCGACGCACGGTTACGACGTCACCGACCCGACCGCGGTCTCCGCCGCCCTCGGCGGGCCGACCGGGCTCAAGGCACTCGCCGACGAGGTGCGCAGCCGCGGCATGGGACTGATCGTCGACCTGGTGCCCAATCACGTCGGCGTCGCCGATCCGCGACAGAACGCCTGGTGGTGGGACGTGCTGCGGAACGGCAAGGAGTCGCGGTTCGCGCCGTATTTCGACATCGACTGGAGCCCCGGCAACGGCGCGGGCGGCAGGCTGGCGCTGCCGGTGTTGCAGAGCGAGAACGACCCGGCCGCCTTGACCGTGGACCGCACCGGCGCCGAGCCGATGCTCGCGCTGCACGATCTGCGTTTCCCGATCGCTCCCGGCACCGACGGCGACAACGCCCTGCGCATCCACGACAAACAGCACTACCGGTTGGTGAGCTGGAAGGCCGGGCTGTGCACCTATCGGCGTTTCTTCGCGGTGAGCAGCCTGGCCGCGATCCGTCAGGAGAATCCGGAGGTCTTCGAGCTCACCCACCGCGAGCTCGCCGCGTGGTGCGAGCACGACCTGATCGACGGCGTGCGGGTCGACCATCCGGACGGTCTGGCCGATCCCGCCGGTTACCTCACCCGGCTGCGCAGGGTGATCGGCCCGCACCGGCTGTTGCTGGTGGAGAAGATCCTGGCCAACCGCGAACCGCTGGACGCGACGCTGCCCATCGACGGCACCACCGGCTACGAGGCGCTGGCCGACTTCGGCGGCGTGCTGATCGATCCGCGCGGGGAGCACGCGCTCACCGAACTCTCGCGCCGGGTGGCCGGGCACGGCAGTGACCGGGCTTGGATCGGCGAGACCGAGCACCGGATCAAGCGCGCGGTCGCGGAAACCATTCTGACGCCGGAGGTCCGGCGGCTGGTGGCCGCGATCAAACAGGACGCGAACGCCGAGAGTTTCGACACCATGGCGCTGACCAACGCCACCATCGAGGTGCTGGCGTTCATGCCGGTCTACCGAGCCGACTACGCGCCGCTGTCCGGGATGACGGGCGCGGTGATCGCCGAGGTGGAGAAGCGCAACAGCGAACTCACCGCGCCGCTGGCGGTCCTGGTCGCGGCGCTGGCCGCCGACGGGGCGGCGGCGATGCGCTTCAGCCAGGTCTGCGGCGCGGTGACCGCGAAGGCGGTCGAGGACACCATGTTCTATCAGGCCGCCCGGCTGGTCTCGTTGCAGGAGGTCGGCGGCAACCCGGCGCGCTTCGGCCACTCGCTCAACGAGTTCCACCTGTCCAACAGCCAGCGCGCGCAACGCTGGCCCGCCACTCTGACGACGCTGTCCACGCACGACACCAAGCGCGGCGAGGACGTGCGCGCCCGCATCGGCGTGCTGTCCCAGGCCGCGGAGACCTGGGCGCGCAACGTCGACTCCTGGCTGGAGACCACCCCCGCGCCGGACGGTGCGACGGCGTTGTTCCTGCTGCAGAACATGTTCGGGGTGTGGCCCGCGGACGGGCGACCGGCCGCATCGGTGCCCGGCCTGCGTGAGCGTGTGCACGCGTTCGCCGAGAAGGCGATGCGGGAGGCGAACAGCAAGACCTCCTGGGAGGAGCCGGACGCCGAGTTCGAGGCCGCGGTGCACGCGTGGCTGGACGCGGTGATCGATGGCCCGGTGGGTTCCGAACTAGGCGATCTGGTGCACGAACTGGCCCCGCACGCCTGGTCGGACGCCTTGTCGCAGAAGCTCTTACAGCTGTGCGGGCCGGGCATCCCGGACGTCTACCAGGGTTGCGAGCTGTGGGAGGACTCCCTCGTCGACCCGGACAACCGCAGGCCGGTGGACTTCGCCGCCCGTGCGGGCATGCTGCAATCGCTCACCGGCACGCCCGCGCTGGACACCACCGGCGCGGCGAAGATGTGGATCGTCGCCTACGCGCTGTGGTTGCGCCGCGAACGTCCCGAGTGCTTCGTCGGCGGCACGTACCGGCCGCTGTTCGCCACCGGCGACCACGCGTCCAAGGTGGTGTCCTATGCCCGCGGCCGCGCGGGCGAGGCCCCCGAGGTCATCGTCGCCGCCACCCGCCACAGCGTGAGCCTGGCCGAGACCGGCTGGAACGACACGTTCATCGACCTACCCGCGGGCAGCTGGACCGACCGGCTGACCGGCCACACCTTCCAAGGCCGGGCGAGGCTGGAGAAGATGTTCGCCAGGCTGCCGGTCGCGCTGCTGGTGCGCTGACGGCACGGCCGCGCCCGCGTGCTCGAGTTTCTTGGAGAACACCCCGCGGATCTGCTCGAAAGCCGCTTCTGGGATCACACCGCCCAGTTCTTCGCGCCAGCGCCGCAGATTCGCGGGATGGTAGTCCAGCGCGTCCTGAGCGCTCGCGGACAACCGCACGCCCTGATCGGTGGGCATGGACATCCGGCGCCAGGAATCCCAGTGGAACCGGCGACTGCGCGGGTTGCGCAGCGTCCGCACCACGTTCAGGACGCGGTAGCCGATGCTCAGGGAATCGTGCAGCCGCATGTGGTCGCCGTTGGTGTGGTCGCAGCGCTTCGACAGCGCCGCCAGCCGGTCCCGGTCGAAGGCCAGCCCGACCGACTCCGCCTCGCGGACCATCCACTGCAGCGTGATGTCGGACAGGCCGCATTCGGTGTAGCCGCCACCGATGTCGCTGTGCACGCCGGGGAACCACACCTGTTTGACCCGCTCGAAGCCGCGCCGGTACTTCACCGTCGGTTCGACCGGCACCTCCCACACGGCCGGTTCGAAGTTGCGCCGCCGCTCGTCGATGGCCAGCGCCTGGCGGGCGCAGTGCACGTGCCGGGAGAGTTTGACGTCGTGGAAGCGGTGCCGCAGGGAGGTGATGCCGGGGACGCCGAGCGCGCCGACGGTGTCGAACACGCCGAGGAAATCGATCTTCGCCCTGTGGCAATACTTCCGGCGGAATTCCTGCCACTGCTCGGGCTCGGCCGGATCGGGGTTGTCCCGCGTCGGCGCGGGCGGTCGCTGCCGATAGATGTTCAGGGCGTCGGGGTACTTGCCTTCGATCATCGCTTCGGGGGTCATGATCCCGATACGGTTGATCAGGCCGGCCAGGCTGCGGGCGGTGAAGGCGCCGCGACTGAAGCCGAAGATGTAGATCTCGTCGCCCTTCTCCCAGTTCAGGGCCAGATGCCAGTAGGCGGACGACAGGTTCGCCTCGAGTCCGAGTCCGAAGGCACCGCCCATCAGGCGATCGCTGAGGAATCCGCGGGCACCCGGGCCGGAGACATAGGTGACCCACTGCTGGATCGTCTCCCCCGCCGGTCCGGGCGCATCGAACCGGATCGTCTGCGCGATCTTGACTATGTTCGAAACCGTGCCGCTCGACTCGGCCTTCCACGTGCCGTCGCAACACACAACCAGACGTTTCATGCGCTGATCCTCCCGCCGGCATCCCACCGAAACCCGCGTATTCGACTACTCGAATTCATCGCGTGGGACCGGGAAGCGTTAATGCGGGGCGCGCTACGACGTGCCGTCGGGCCCTTCGCCGAGACCCGCGACCGCCATGCCGATCAGCCACCGCGCCGCGCCGAGCGCTGCTGCGACGAGTACCGCGAGTTGCAGCGATCCGGTGATCATGGCCAGGACGAGGCAGCTCACCAAGCCGACGACCAGTGCGTCGAGCTTGTATACCGGCCACGCGCTACCCGCGATGTCGATCGTGGTGCCACGCGCCGAGGAGTGAACGACCGCCATCTCCTCAGGGTAGTCGCAACAATGAGTTCGGGCCAGCGAACTTTTTGTCGCCGGGAACACAAGTAGTCGCCGCGGTGTTGCCGCTGACATGCCACTGACAGGTGAATACGAACCGAGTACGTCCGACTGGGCCCGCGAGCAGGCCGAGAAGTACGAGAAGTCCGGCGGCACCGAGGGCGCGACCTTGCAAGGTGTGCCGATCATCCTGCTCACCACCAAAGGGGCCAAGACCGGCAAGCTGCGCAAGACCCCGCTGATGCGGGTGGAACACGACGGCGAGTACGCCGTGGTCGCCTCGCTGGGCGGCTCGCCGAAGCATCCCGTCTGGTACCACAACATCAAGGCCGAACCGCACGTCGAACTGCGCGACGGCACGGTCAACAAGGACTACACCGCCCGCGAGGTCTTCGGCGACGAGAAGGCGCGGTGGTGGGAGCGGGCGGTCCAGGTGTGGCCGGATTACGCGAACTACCAGACCAAGACCGATCGTCAGATCCCCGTCTTCGTCCTCACCCCGCAGTAGCTTCTCCGCAGGTAGTCAGCGTGTCACCGCCACCCGCCGCAGCTCGCCGGCGCGGCGGGTGGCAGCATATTCGGGGTGTCCGATCCGCTTGATGTCCTCGACGCACTGACCGCTTCTCGTCCCGCGCTCACCGCGGACGAGATCGATGCTGCCGCCAAGCGAATTGCCGACGTCATTGATCCGACCCCGCTGCAGCGCAGCGAGCGGCTGTCCAAGCTGACCGGGGCGAACGTCTATCTGAAGCGCGAAGACCTCAGCGCGGTCCGCTCCTACAAGCTGCGCGGCGCCTACAACCTCGTCGTCCAGCTGACCGAGCGGGAACGCGCCGCCGGCGTGGTCGCGGCCAGCGCGGGCAACCACGCGCAGGGCGTCGCGTTCGCCTGCCAGGCGATGGGGATCAAGGGCCGCATCTACGTGCCGACCACGACGCCGAAGCAGAAGCGTGACCGCATCCGGGTGCACGGCGGGGAGTTCGTCGAGCTCATCGCGGTCGGCGAGACCTACGACGCCGCCGCAGCGGCCGCCGCCGCCGACGTGGAGCGCACCGGCGCGACCATGGTGCCGCCGTTCGACGACACCCGCACCGCGGCCGGTCAGGGCACCATCGCCGCGGAGATCCTGGAACAGCTCCCCGCCACCCCTGACCTGGTGATCGTGCCGGTGGGCGGCGGCGGCTGCCTGGCGGGCATCGGCACCTACCTGCGCGCCCGATCCCCGCGCACCGCCATCCTCGGCGTGGAGCCCGCCGGCGCGGCCTCGATGACCGCGGCTCTGGTGGCGGGCGGTCCGGTCACGCTGCCGGAGATCGATCCGTTCGTGGACGGCGCCGCGGTGCGCCGGGTGGGCGCCGTGCCGTACGCGGCGGTGTCCGGATTCGGCGGGCGCGTGGTCTCGCACGCCTCGCTGCCGCTGCTGACCACCACCGAATCCCCCAGGGGCGCGGGCACTTTCCAGATGATGCAGGTCGACGAAGGCGCGATCTGCACGACCATGCTCGACCTGTACCAGAGCGAGGGCATCATCGCCGAGCCCGCGGGCGCGCTCACCACGACGGCGCTGGCGGAGATCACCGTGGAGCCGGGCTCCACGGTGGTGTGCCTGGTGTCCGGCGGCAACAACGACGTCTCCCGCTACGGCGAGATCATCGAGCGCTCGCTCGTGCACAGCGGGCTCAAGCACTACTTCCTGGTGGACTTCCCGCAGGAACCCGGCGCGCTGCGCCGCTTCCTCAACGAGGTGCTCGGCCCGGAAGACGACATCACGCTGTTCGAGTACGTCAAGCGCAACAACCGGGAGACGGGCGCGGCGCTGGTCGGCATCGAACTGGGCGCCCCCGACGGGCTGGCGCCGCTGCTGGAACGGATGCATCACTCCCCGATCCAGTGCGAGCGCCTCGAGCCCGATTCACCGGCCTACCGCTACCTGACCTGAGCCCGACTCCGGCGGTCAGGCGACCTCGAGCGTCTGACCGACCGGAATCCGACGTGTCACGCCGCTTGGACCGCAGCCTTGGGCCTCCACGCAGACCGGATCCGACGTGTCAGGCGGCCTTGGGCGTCTGCGCAGCCGGGATCCGGCGGCGGGACGAACGCAGGCAGTTCAGCATGAGCGGCAGCAACCAGAACGCCGCCGACTGGTCGTAGCTGAGCTGCGCGACGGAGAGCCGGTTGTGCACGAAGCCGACCGACAGGCCCAGCCGGGGTTCGGCCCAGCCGAACGAGCCGCCGAGGCCGATGTGCCCGAACCCGGCGTGGGCGCCCGGCATCGGCAGCGAGTGGTAACCCAGACGCCACATCATCGGCAGGTAGAACAGCGCGCGATCGGGCTGGTAGGTCTCGACACGGCGCAGCGCCTTCATGGTGCGGCGGCCGAGGTACCTGTGGTCGGCCACACTGCCGTCGCCCGCGAGCGCGCCGTACATCGTGGCCAGTGCGGGCGCGGTGGCCACACCGTTGCCCGCACCGAGTTCGGTGTCCAGGATCGGCGGGCTGACGCCCTCGAGGATGGCTTCCAGACCGGGCAGGAACAGGCAGCGGGTGGCGGCCCCCAACGCGCCGGGAATCCGGTGACTACGGCCGAGAACCGCGGCGCCGAGCGGCTTTCCGAGCGCACTCAGCTGGGTGCCCGCCAGCGGGGCGTAGGTGATCGGCGCACCGGCGGGCGGCCTGCCCAGGTGGAGACCTTCGATGCCGAGCGGCTCGGCGACCTCGGTGCGGATCAGCTCGGCCAGGCCGGTGCCGGTGATCGCGCGCGTCAAGCCGCCGACCAGCCAGCCGAAGGTGAGCGCGTGGTAGGTGGGCACACCGAGGAGGCGGTCGGGCTTCGCCGCGGCCAGGCGCTGTTCCATGAGTTCGTGGTCCAGCACGTCGGCCAGGCCGCCGGTGGCGATCGGGGCCAGCGCGGACAGTCCCGCCCGGTGGGTGAGCAGATGACGAATGGTGATCTTGTGCTTGCCGTTGACGCCGAACTCCGGCCAGTACTCAGCGACCGGAGCGGAGTAATCGAGCAACCCGCGGTCGGCGAGACGGTGCACGACGGTGGCCGCGATCCCCTTGGTGGCCGAGAAGATGATCGTGCCGGTGTCCCTGGTCCACGGAACGTCACCGCCGGAGCCGACCCAGATGTCCACCAGCGGCTCTCCGTGCCGGTGCAGCGTGAACGCCGCCCCCGCGCCCCGGCGATTGCCGAACGCCCGTGCGAAAGCGCGCACGAACGGTGCGAATTCGGCGGCCGCGCTGCCACCCATCCCCGGGGGAAGAACCGCAAAGTCCCCGGAAGCGACGTTGCTCATCTCTCCACGGTAATGGCATGGGACGATTCCGGCAAAGTACCTGTCTCGGACAGTTGTACGCCCGTTACCGGGCGAGTGCCCGAAAGGCCGCCGCGAGCTGGGGTTCCACGCGCTCAGCGCGGGCCGGGCGGCGCCGTCTCCAGCAGGGTGAACGAGTGGCCGGGAACGGTTGTGGCGGAACGGCCGATCGTCGGGGATTCCCAGGACAGCAGCGGAAGACCCGCGATCGGCACCGCGACCTGGTCCTCGCCGAGGTTGCACACCAGGGCCAGCGTGCCCCGGCGCACGACGATCCACCGCGCGGACTCGTCGTAGTCCACCGAAACATGGGTCAACCAGGGATCGCTGAGCTCCGCACGATCGCGGCGCAGGGCGAGCAGGGCGCGATAGCACGACAGCAGCCGGGCGTGGCCCGGCTCGTCGGCTTCCGTCCAATCGAGTTTGGAGCGCAGGAACGTTTTCACATCCTGCGGGTCGGGCACCTCGCCCTCGGGCCAGCCGTGCCGGGCGAACTCCTTCTTGCGCCCGGATGCGGTGGCGGCGGCGACATCCGGGTCGGTGTGCGAGGTGAAGAACTGGAACGGTGTGCGGGCGCCCCACTCCTCCCCCATGAACAGCATCGGCGTGAACGGTCCGCACAGCACCAGGGCGGCCTTGATCGCGAGCTGGCCGTCGGTGAGATAGGCGCTCGGGCGCTCGCCCAGCGCCCGGTTGCCGATCTGGTCGTGATCGCAGGTGTAGGCCAGCAGCGCGCTGCCCGGGATCAGGCTGCGATCGATCGGCCGCCCGTGCGTGCGACCACGGAAACTGGAATACGTTGCGGCATGGAAGAAGCCGTGCTTCAGCGTGTGGGCCAGGCAGCGCAAGGAACCGAAGTCGGCGTAATAGCCCTGCCGCTCACCGGAGACCGCGGTGTGCACGGCGTGGTGCAGGTCGTCGTTCCACTGCGCGGTCAGGCCGTAGCCGCCCGCCGCCCGCGGGGTGATCAGCTTCGGATCGTTGAGATCGCTCTCCGCGATGAGCGTCAGCGGCCTGCGCACGTGGGTGGCCAGGCGCTCGGTCGCGACGGCGAGTTCGGCCAGCAGGTGGGTGGCGGTGCGGTCGACCAGGGCGTGCACCGCGTCCAAGCGCAGCGCGTCGATGTGGAAATCGCGCAGCCAGCGCACCGCGTTGTCGATGACGTACCCGCGCACGTGATCGGACTGCGGGCCGTCGAGATTGAGGCTCTGCCCCCAGGTGTTGCGGCCCTCGGTCAGGTAGGGCGCGAAGCGCGGCAGGTAGTTCCCGGACGGGCCGAGGTGGTTGTAGACGACGTCGAGGCAGACCGCGAGCCCGCGGGCATGACACGCGTTCACGAACCGTTGCAGGCCGTCGGGCCCGCCGTAGCTCTCCTGCACCGCGTACCAGAGCACGCCGTCGTAGCCCCAGTTGTGCGGGCCGTCGAAGGCGTTCACCGGCATCACTTCGACCACGGTCACGCCCAGCCCGACCAGGTGGTCGAGCCGTTCGATCGCGGCGTCGAAGGTGCCTTCCGCGGTGAAGGTCCCGATGTGCAGTTCGTAGTAGACCGCCCCGGCCTGCGGCCGACCGGTCCACGCCGCATCGGTCCACCCCGCCGGATCGAGGGTGTGCAGCGCCGAGCGGGCGTGCACGCCGTCCGGCTGGCGCGGCGAGCGGGGATCGGGCAGCACGGTCGGATCGTCGTCGAGCAGGAAGCCGTACCTGGCGCCGTTCGCGGCGGGCACGTCGGCGCGCCACCACCCATCCGGCGACCGCGTCATCGAATGGACGACACCCTCCAGATCCAGTCGCACCGACTCCGGCCGCGGCGCCCACACCTCGAACACAGTCACCGCGCCAGCATCCCACGGGCACGCCCGGTCCGCCCGATACGGACACCGGCCTCAGGCGCGGCGGCGCGTGCGGTCCCGGCTCCCTGACCCGCTGGCCGGAGCCGCTTCCCTCGGTCCCGTGCAGCCACTGGGGCCGGGTCGAGCAGAGGACCGCAAGGCGCGGAAAACTGCCGGGCTGGGGCCGTGCAGCCCTGGTCGCAATGGGCGATGCCTGTCAGAGTGAAGGCGTGGGTGCCTATGCAGAGCATGTGCTGCCGCGGATCGTCAACCGGTCCTGCGGATTGCGGGAATTGACTCCGCTGCGCGAGCGGGTGTGTGCCGGACTGCACGGACAGGTCGTGGAACTCGGCTTCGGTTCGGGACTGAACGTCCCGTTCTACCCGGCGAAGGTCGCGTCGGTGCGCGCGGTCGAGCCCGCCGATCTCGGCTGGCGGCTGGCGAGCGAACGCGTCGCCGCCGCCACCGTGCCGGTCGAGCGCGCCGGGCTGGACGGGCAGGCGCTGCCCTTCCCGGACGACACCTTCGACTGCGCGCTGTCGACCTGGACGATGTGCACCATCCCCGACATCGCCGCCGCGCTCACCGAGGTGCGCCGGGTGCTCGTCCCCGGCGGGACCTTGCATTTCGTCGAGCATGGGCTTGCACCCGACGAGAAGGTGCGGGCGTGGCAGAACCGGCTGAACCCGGTCCAGAAACGACTGTTCGGCGGCTGCCACCTCAACCGCGACATTCGCGGCCTGGTGACAGACGCCGGTTTCGAGATCCGCGACGCCGAGTCGTTCTACGGGGAGCACGCTCCCCGATTCCTGGTCGCCCAGACGCTCGGTGTCGCGGTGTCGCCCTGAGGGATCAGACGATGCGCACCGACAAGGTGTAGGTCGCGTTGCCACGGCTCGGCGCCACCGAGATCGTGTAGTAACCGTTCTGCGGCAATGTGATCCGGCTCCCGGTCTCCTCGACGCACAGCACGCGCCCGTCCGGGGCGGTGGTGCTGAACCGCGCGTTGCCCTCGACCGAGGTGAGTTCGGTGCTCAGGGTCTGCCCCGCCCGCGCCTCGAGCACGTAGGTGTCGGCGTCGCCACGCACGACCGCTCCGGCGACCGACGCGTGATCGCTTCCCGGCGCGAACTCGATCCGCTCGACCGCACCCGCGTTCGCGGCGCCCGCGCCGACCGTCGCGACGGCGAACGCGGGCACGAACAGCGTGACGCCGAGTACGAGCAGGCGCAGGGTGCGCAGGATGGCTTGCATGGTGATCCTCGTTTCCTGGAGCGGACTTGGGCAGAACTGTGCCCGAGCCCGCCTATAGGACGCTTAACAGCCGCTTGGACACCCGGCCCTTCGCAGATCACGAGCCGCCGCCGACGATATTGGAACGATCTGTTCAAAACTGTGCTAGCGTGAGCCCATGCCACGACCCAGATCCTTCGACGAAGACCGCGCGGTGGACGCGGCGATGCACGCCTTCTGGCGCGCCGGGTACGAGGCGACCTCCACCGAAGACCTGTGTGCCGCGACCGGCCTGGGTCGCAGCAGCATCTACAACACCTTCACCAGCAAACGAGACCTGTTCGGCCGCGCCCTGCGCCGCTACATGGCGACCAAGAACGCCGCGACGTTCGACCTGCTCGACAGCGAGACGGGGGTGCGCGGCAAGATCCGCGCCCTGCTGTGGCAGATCGTCGATGCCCCGGACGAGGACCCGCTCGGCTGCCTCGTGGTCAACTCGACGATCGAACTGGCCCCGCGCGACCCCGAACTGGCCGCCGTTCTCGCCACCGACTACCAGCGACGACTCGCCGTGCTGACGGACGCGTTCGAGACAGCCAGGCGCACCGGTGAGATCGCGCCGGACAAAGAACCGACCGCCTTGGCGCACTTCGTGATCGCCACGATCGGAGGGATGCGGGTGGCCGCACGCGGCGGCGCGGATCGCGAGACGCTGGCCGCCATCGCGACCACCGCACTCGACGCTCTCTGAGACCTTTCGACATTCGGCGGCGGCCTTGCCGCGCCCACATTTTGGATAGATCAGTACAAAATAAGGAGGTTCCGATGCCCGTGGCGATCTACGTCCTGGGTCTGTCGATCTTCGCCCAGGGCACCTCGGAGCTGATGCTCGCGGGCCTGCTCACCGAGATGGCCACGGACCTGGGCGTCTCCGTGCCGCGCGCGGGCCTGCTCATCTCGGGGTTCGCGCTGGGCATGCTGGTGGGCGCGCCCGTGCTGGCGGTGGCGACGCTGCGCTGGTCTCGGCGCACCGCGCTGCTGGCTTTCCTCGCCGTGTTCGTCGGCACTCATGTCGTCGGGGCGCTCACCTCGGACTACTGGGTGTTGTTCGCGACGCGGGTGGTCGGCGCGTTCGTCTATGCCGGGTTCTGGGCGGTGGCCGCGACGACGGCGATCGGTCTCGTCCCGGCCACGGCGCGCGGCAAGGCGATGAGCATCGTCGCGGGCGGACTTACCTTGGCCATCATCATCGGGCTTCCGGCGGGCACCGTGATCGGACAACAACTCGGCTGGCGGGCGGCGTTCTGGGCGGTCGCGCTACTGTCGGCGGCGGCCGGGATCGGCGTGCTGGCGAAGATCCCCGGCGGACGTTCCGACGCGCCGCTGAGCCTGAGCACGGAACTGCGCACGATGCTGCGTCCCGCGCTGTGGCTGTCCTACGCCACCACCGCGCTCGCCATCGCCGCCCTCATGGTCACGTTCGCCTACCTCGGCGCTCTGCTGTCCCGGACCACCGGCATGGCGGACGGCTGGATTCCGGCGGTACTCGGCATCTACGGAATCGGGGCGTTCCTCGGCATCGTCATCGGTGGGCGCACCGCCGACAATCACCCGCTGATCAGCCTGTATGTCGGCATCACCGGCGGCGTGCTCACCTCGGCGCTACTCGCCCTCACGATGGAGCACACCATCCCCGTCGTACTGCTGTCGTTCCTGTTGGGCGCCTTCGGTTTCGGCATCAACCCGACCTTGAACAGCCGCGTCTTCACCCTCGCGGGCGACGCGCCCACCCTGGCTGGAGCCACCAACATCTCCTCGTTCAACGTCGGCATCACCGCAGGCCCCTGGCTCGGCGGCCTGGCCATCAGCGCGGGCCTCGGCTACCCGGCGGTCGCCTGGCTCGGCGTGGTTCTCGGGCTCGCCGCCCTCGCCGTCGTGGCATGCAGCCATGCTTTGCACCGCAGGGAGGTTTCGCACGCATCGGTCGACACACGTACCCCGGCACTGGCGGACGTGAACGGATAACTCTTCCGCCGAAGGCAGCGGCCCTGGCCCGACGAAGTGCTGATCGGGCGCAGGGCCGCGGTTGACCGATGCGGGAATCCAGTTCAGGCCGGTCGGGGCGACTCTCCTGCACGGACGCCAGCAGTGAAGGCATCCCACTGGCCCGGCGCGAAGATCAACGCCCGACCGGTCGGGTTCTTCGAATCCCGGACACCGACATGCCCTGCCTCGAGCCAGGCGACTTCGACGCACGCTTCTTGGCCGGTGCTGCGGCTCGACTTGAACCACTGCGCGCCGGATAGGTCGATGTTCACTGCTCGTAACTCCTTGCTGTCTTCCTGAGAAGGTCTCTCGACGCTTGTTCCTCCAGAGCGGCGGCCCGGAGGGACTCGTGTACTACACGGAACTGGTTCACATCGGTGTCATCCTCGAAAAACATACGCCCGATGATGCTTTCGGTGTAGACGACGGATGGCTCCACGTAGCCGCGAGCGTCTCGCGGGAAGTCCAAAACTATGTACGGAGTTGCTACGTGGCGCCCCGGATGGCCCGCCGAATACGGCAGGATACGGACAGTCACGTTCTCACGTGTACCTAAGTCAGCTGTGTGCCGTAGCTGCAAGGCCATTGTGCGCGGCGATCCAACGATTGTGTGTAGCACACTTTGGTGCAGTAGGAATTCGGCCTGCACAGGGCTGTAGTGGCGAGTGAGGATGGCCGACCGCTGCAACCGCAGGATTACGCGCCTTTCGATGTCCGCAGCCGTCTCTGCCGGGGAAATCGGTCCCTCGATGGCTGTCGCATAATCCTTTGCCTGTAAAAGGCCTGGCATGACCAACGGTTGATAGAAATGCAAATGCGATGCAGCGGACTCTAGCCCTAGATACGTGTTGTATCCAGGCAGAAGCAGATGCCGCGATGACTGCCACCACGATTTTGTCGCTGATTGCTGCGCAAGGGCTTTCAGCTCATCGATCTGCGTCCCGTCGAGTCCATACAACTTACCGAACGCCTCTACGTCACGTAGCCGGACCTTGTCGTTCTGCCCCTTCTCGATCCGACCGACCGAGGTCTTGCCCATCTCCATTAGCTGCGCGGCCCGCTCGAGCGTGAACCCCGCACCCTCGCGAGCTTCCCGCAATGCCCGCCCGAGTTGCCGACGCGGCAATGTCGAACCAGGCTGATCGTCCTTCCCCATCGCTCCCTTTTCCCCTGTTCGGTCCGAAACGGCCCAGGTTCCGGTCCGTTTCGGACGTCGGACTACATGTGGACCGGTCCGGGCTCTGCGCGAATGGCCGACTTCATCGGACCGTCCGCTTTAGCCACTCGAATGCTGTTCGCGTGCAGCAACATAGCCGCATGGCCCAGCGACATGGAAGCCTCTCATGCTCACCGCACATCAGATCAAGATGTCGGCCGACCTCATCGAATGGAAGACCCACCGAGCTCTGCCGAGCCTGGTCCGTCACGAACTCATCATGACCGGCCCCCGAAACAATCGCTACGAAATCACCCAGCGCGGCCGAAACACTCGACCACTTCAAGATCAACGGCACATGGTGGAGAGGTCTACTCGCGAAATGCCGCAGCCATGTGCCACTCGCGACATCACTCAGGAAGGAGACGAAAGGTTTGCGTGAAATGAGGGGAAGCGGCTTGGTCGTTGCGCCGCCGAGTATTTGCGGCTCGGCCGATGTCGAGTTGGCGCACCGGCTTATGCGGCGTCACCGTGCGTGCCGGGTCGATCGGTGCGCGTGGAAGTGGGTCGCCTACTACACGTTGGTGCGGCACGGCCGCATCGTTCCGCAGGAGCTGAGCCCGCGCGAACGCGCATATCGGCGCGGTGTCGCCTTCCCGGCCGAGCCCGCCGACCACGCGCCGTTCGGTGACGGCGGGCCGGAACTTCGGACATTCCAGCGGGTTCTCGATGGACTGAACGAGCTCGCCGAGGACCTGCGTGCCGGCGACGGCTGCCAGCGGTGAGCGGGCGTGGGGATATGGGCCGCGATGTCGAGTGTCGCGGCGGTCTTCGCCGGATGCGGCGCGGCGCTGCTCGGCGTCGGGTGCTTGTGGCCGACCGACCAGCAGCACCGTGTCTCGGCCGAACGCAAGCCCATCCCTACGCGGGCCACTCACGCCCGATCCCGTGGCCGGAAGCGTGGACATGTACTACACCCACCCAGCCGCTGACCATCACCACAGCACACCGCGCCATGCAGTTGCACCGCGATCACGACTGCGCCCGCAAGCGCGCCGCGTTCGCCGCACTGGTCGCCGCCGGGCGCATCACGCCGGATTCCGCACGACAACATCGCCCATGGAGCAGCCCCTCATGAATCGAACCGAAGCGATCGCACCGGACCCGAACTGCGAACGTTTCCGCGACCTCATCACCCGCGCCACGAGAGCGGGCTACTGCTTGATGCGCGATCCAGTGCCACCGCACGACTGGAAGCTGCTGGACGCGGAAAACGGTGACGTCGTCATCTCCACCGCGAACGCGGAGCACATCGAGCAGTGGCTCGATTCCTGACCGAAACGGCCACACCGGACCCGGACGGTTCCGCGACCTCACCGCCCGTGCCACGCGAGCGGGCGATTGCCTGCCTGCGCGGTCCGGTGTCACCACACGAGTGGAAGTTGCTGGACGGCGGAAACGCTGACGTGGTCATGTCCGCCGCAAGTCTCGACAGATCGAGCAGTGGCTCGATTCCTGACCGCGCATGACCCCGCCGCATCGCCCCGGGCCGAGCAGGGCCTCGAAGTCGCCATCACCGCAGCGGCCGGTGAGCACAGAACCCTACCGGTGCGGTCTTCCAGCGCCGAGGCTGCCTGTGGCATTCGAGCTGCCTGCCTCGGAGATGTCCTGGGCGGGCTTGCGCGGGGCACGATGGCGACGACCAGGGATCGATCAAGGGCTTCGAGCGCCGGTCAGCCGATCGGGCGTCAGCGCCGGGTGGCAGCACAGGAGCAGGACCGCGCGCAGCGTCAGCGCGAGACGGCGGCGACCGGATCGCTAACGCTTCGGATCGGGCAGGTCGGCTGGGCCCAGCGCCTTGCGTAGCGCCCCGGCCAGAGCTTCGAGTTCGTCCGGGCCGAGGCCGCTGAACCGGCGTTCGATCCCGGCCAGGTAGTGCGGAGCGGCCTCCCGCAGCCGCTGCCGACCGGCCTCGGTGATGCTCACGAACGCTGAACGCCCGTCATCCGGATTGGCCTCCCGGCGCACCAAGCCATGTGACTCCAGCTCGCCGATCAGCCGACTCACCCGCGTCCGGCTCAGCACCACCCGTTCGCCGAGATCGCTCACCCGCAGCTGTCGCGGTCCGTCGAGCTCGAGAAGTACGTCGTACCAGGTCAAGGGCAGCGCGGTGGCGCGACGCAGTTCCGCGTCCAGCTCCGGCACCAGCTTGGCGTGTACCTGAAGCAGCGCGGACCACGCGCGGACGGCCGGGTGGGCACGGTTCACGGAATTCGGCACGAATCGAAGCATAACCAGTTGCGTGCACACGCACATATGTAATAGCGTGCGCACGCACATAAATTTTCGCCCCCCGAAGGAGCACTGCCATGACCGAACTGATCACGCGCCAGGAACTCGCCGAGCAGATCGAGGCGGGTTCGGTGACCGTCATCGACGCGCTCGGCGCCGAGTACTACGCCGAAGCGCATCTTCCCGGCGCGCTCAACCTGGTCGAAGCCGACGTGGAAACCAAAGCCCCGCAACTGCTTCCGGCGAAGGACGCCGCGATCGTCACCTACTGCTCGAATGCCGCCTGCGCCAACAGCCAGCACGTGGCCACCAAGCTGGAGGCTCTCGGCTACACCAACGTCCGGAAGTACCGTGAAGGCATCCAGGATTGGACCGACGCCGGACTTCCGGTCGAGAGCTGAACGCATCCGGGGGTGTCCGGCGGACGGATCCTTTCCGGCCGCCGGGCACATGACTTACCAGTCGCGCCCCATCATCCCGCGGGCGGCGACATCGACGATCGGAGTATCGAATCCGCCGGTGGTCTCGTGCGGAGATCCCGATCGCGCCATCACACCCGCCGGAGGAATCCACGCGCATGACGGAATCGGAGACGCGGCAGCTCGCACTCCGATTCCGTTGCCGCACATCCGCTCCGGGTCTTCCGGTGGTCGGACCACACCGACAGCGCGGGTGGAACGCGGGCCTGACCGAGCGTAGAGCCGGACCGCACTGCCGAGGGCTGGACAATGGACGGGGCCGGTTCCATTGCCGCCGAGTTGATGTGGTGATCCGCTCGGATGCGGATTCCCCGCACCGGAGGCGTCGGGATCGAACTCCGTTACCTGGGCCTGGCGCGCCAACTGGTGAAAACCGTTCCACCGGCAGAGCAGAGAGAACAACCATGACCGACCGCGTTCGTCGCTACCGGATCGATATCCCCGAGGCTGATCTGCGTGACCTACGCGAACGGCTCCGTCGCACCCGGTGGCCGGAGCGTGAGCCGGTCACGGACTGGTCCCAAGGTGTGCCGCTGTCGTATCTGCGAGAGCTGTGCCGGTACTGGGCCGACGAATACGACTGGTCGGCCACCGAAGCGCGGCTGAACCGAATTCCGCAGATCGTCACCGAGATCGACAGCGTGCCGATACACGCGCTCCACGTCCGTTCTCCGTATCCGGAAGCCGTCCCGCTCGTCCTCACTCACGGCTGGCCCGGCTCGTTCCTGGAGTTCGAGCAAGTCCTCGGCCCGCTCACCGATCCGGCAGCGTACGGCGGCGATCCGGCCGACGCGTTCCACGTCGTCGCGCCGTCCCTGCCAGGCTACGGCTTCAGCGGTCGTCCCACCGAGCCGGGCTGGGGCATCCACCGCATCGCACGCGCCTGGGCCGAGTTGACGACCCGGCTCGGCTACGAGAAATTCATAGCCGCAGGCAGCGACTGGGGCAGCAGCATCTCCACCAGCATCGCGTTGCAGCAACCGCACAGGCTGCTCGGATTGCACCTCATCCCACCGCTGGCCGCACCCGAGCGCACCGAAGCGCACCTCACCGAGGCCGAACGGCGGGCCCTCAGCGATCTCGAGGAACGCACCCGCACCGGATCCGCCTACTCGGCGGTCCACGCCACGCGCCCGCAAACTCTGGGTTATGGGTTACTGGACTCACCGGCCGCGCTGTGCGCGTGGATCATGGAAAAGGTCTGGACCTGGAGCGACCACGAAGATGACCTCGACACCGTCTTGGACCGCGACCGGGTATTGGACAACGTGATGCTCTACTGGGTGACCGCGACCGGCGCTTCCTCCACTCGCCTCTACTGGGAGAGCATCACCGAAGTCACCGAATGGTTCACCACCGCGGTCGGCGACCAGATCACGGTGCCGACAGCCGGCAGCGTGTTCCCCGCCGAGGTGCCTCGCCCGTCACAGCGCTGGGCAGCCAAGCGCTTCACCAACATCGTGCACTGGGGACAGCCCGCGCGCGGTGGTCATTTCGCCGCGTGGGAACAACCAGAACTGTTCGTCGCCGAGGCCCGCGCCGCTCGACGAGCTTGCCTTGCCGCTCAACGGTGATCGCTCAGAGCGGGAGCGGTGACCATTCGCACTGACGGGTGCCGTTCCGTCTCCGCGCCGCGGCGAGGCGCACGTGAGGCCGGCACGCGGCCGATCGGCGATACTGGCGGCTGATCGGGGCCGGGCTGGATCCGGCGGGGTCCGTGGTGTCGGCGCATCGGCGGATGCGCCGACACCGTTGCTTTCGGATTGCGGCGAGACCGCGGCCGTCGGGTCGATCGCACCGGCCCCACGCCGCCCGACGACGGCGCGAGCGGCCGGTGACCGGGCCGGCATCGCCGCGGGTCACACAACCGCCGGACAGCCCGACTGCCGACCCGAACCCGACTGTGCGGAATCCGCCGATCAGCCGGCCAGGCAGCCGGGGCCGAGCAACGCCTTGAGGTCGCCCATCAGTGCCGAGGACGGTGAGACGCGCAGGCGCTCATCGAGTTTCAGCAGCGTGGTCTTGTCCCGGGCGCCGACGTGCCGGATATGGACGTCCGACGTGCCGGGGTGCCGGGACAAGACGCGCTTGAGCTCGCCGATCTTGTCCGGTGTGCACATGCGGGTGGTGACGGTGACCGCGAGCGGCTTGGCCACGCCGACGGCGGAGAGGTCCGGCACGGCGAGATCGTTGGCGATCAACGAGATCCGGTCGTCGCGGACCGAGACACGCGCCTTGACCAGCACCACGGCGTCCTCGACGACGTCCATCCCGTACACCGAGTACGACTGCGGGAAGAACAGCACCTCGATGCCACCGGTGAGGTCTTCCAGCTGCGCCGAAGCCCAGGCCAGACCGTTCTTGTTGATGCGCCGGTTCACCGAGGCCAGGATGCCGCCGACGGTCACCTGAGTGCCGTCCTTGATGTCGCCTTCCAGGATGGCGGGAATCTGCGTGTCGGCCTGCGCGGCGAGCACGTGCTCGACGCCGTTGAGCGGATGCCCGGATACGTACAGCCCGAGCATCTCCCGCTCCAGCGCGAGCCGGTGCTTGGACTCCCACTCGTCCTCGGGCACCTTCACGTTGAACACCGAGGTCACCGACTCGTCCGCGTCCAAGCCGCCGAACAGGTCGAATTGACCCATCGCCTCGGCCTTCTTGGTGGCCATGACGGCATCGATGGCATCCGAGTGGATCAGCATCAGACCCTTGCGCGGATGCCCGAGGGAGTCGAAACCGCCCGCCTTGATCAGCGATTCGGTGACCTTCTTGCTCGCGGCGATCGCGTCGATCTTGTTCAGGTAGTCGGAGAAGTCGGTGAACTTCGACTTCTCCTTGCGCGCCTGGATGATCGAGGCTACGACGTTCGCGCCGACGTTGCGCACCGCGCCGAGACCGAAGCGGATGTCCTTGCCGACCGAGGCGAAGTTCTGCTCGGACTCGTTGACGTCCGGCGGAAGCACGGTGATGCCGAGACGGCGGCAGTCGGACAGGTAGACCGCGGCCTTGTCCTTGTCGTCACCGACGGAGGTGAGCAGGCCCGCCATGTACTCGGCCGGATAGTTGGCCTTGAGGTAGGCGGTCCAGAACGAGACGAGGCCGTAGCCCGCGGCGTGCGACTTGTTGAACGCGTAGCCTGCGAACGGAAGGATGGTGTCCCACAGCGCCTTCACCGCGGCCTCGGAGAAGCCGTTCGCGGTCATGCCCTCGTGAAAGCCCTTGTATTCGGCCTCGAGCACCTCGAGCTTCTTCTTACCCATGGCCTTGCGCAGCGCGTCGGCCTTGCCCATCGAGTAGGAGGCGACCTTCTGCGCGATGAACATGATCTGCTCTTGGTAGACGATCAGGCCGTAGGTCTCGGCGAGGATGTCCTTGAGCGGCTCCTCCAGCTCGGGATGGATCGGCTTGATCGGCTGCCGCCCGTTCTTGCGGTCGGCGTAGTCGTTGTGCGCGTTCATGCCCATCGGGCCGGGCCGGTACAGCGCGAGCACGGCGACGATGTCGTTGAAGCCGGTGGGCTGCATGCGGCGCAGCAGGTCGCGCATGGGGCCGCCGTCGAGCTGGAAGACGCCGAGCGTGTCACCGCGCGAGAGCAATTCGTAGGTCGCGGGATCGTCCAGCGGCAGGTTGTCCATGTCCAGGTCGATGCCGCGGTTGGCCTTGATGTTGTCCAGCGCGTCACCGATGACGGTGAGGTTGCGCAGGCCGAGGAAGTCCATCTTCAGCAGGCCGATGGCCTCGCAGGACGGGTAGTCCCAGCCGGTGATGATCGCCCCGTCCTGGGGCCGTTTCCACACCGGGATCGCGTCCATCAACGGCTCGGAGGACATGATCACCGCGCAGGCGTGCACACCGGCGTTGCGGATCAGGCCCTCCAGACCGCGCGCGGTCTCGTAGATCTTGGCCACATCCGGGTTGCTGCCGATGAGCTCGCGGACCTCGGCCGCCTCTTTGTACCGCTCGTGATCGGGATCCATGATGCCCGACAACGGGATGTCCTTGGCCATGATCGGCGGCGGCAGCGCCTTGGAGATCTGGTCGGCGATGGCGAAACCGGGCTGGCCGAACTGGACGCGCGCCGAGTCCTTGATCGCGGCCTTGGTCTTGATGGTGCCGAAGGTGATCACCTGGGCGACCCGGTCGGTGCCCCACTTCTCGGTGGCGTAGCGGACCATCTCACCGCGGCGGCGATCGTCGAAGTCGATATCGATATCAGGCGCGGACGGGCGCTCCGGGTTGAGGAACCGCTCGAACAGCAGGCCGTGCGGCAGCGGGTCGATATTGGTGATGCCGAGCGCGTAGGCCACCAGCGAACCGGCCGCCGAACCACGGCCGGGACCGACCCGGATGCCGACCTCCCGCGCGTGCTTGACGAGGTCGCCGACGACGAGGAAGTAGGCGGGGAAGCCCTTCTGCTTGATGACGTCGAGTTCGAAGTAGGCGCGGGTGTAGTACTCCTCGGGCACACCGCCCGGGAACCGGCGCGCCAGGCCTCGGTCGACCTCTTTGCGCAGCCAGGAATCCTGGTCCTCGCCCTCGGGTACCGGGAAGACCGGCATGCGGTCCTTGAAGGCCCATACGTCGTCGTAGGACTGGACCCGCTCGCCGATCAGCACCGTGTTGTCGCACGCGCCGGGCACCTCGGCTTCCCAGAGCGCGCGCATCTCCTCGGCGGATTTCAGGTAGTAGCCGTCACCGTCGAATTTGAACCGGGTGGGGTCCGACAGCGTCTTGCCGGTCTGCACACACAGCAGCGCCTCGTGGTTGCTCGACTGGTCCTTGGTGACGTAGTGGCAGTCGTTCGTGGCCAGCGGCGGAATGCCCAGCTGCTTGCCGACGTTCAGCAGCCCCTCGCGCACCCGTCGCTCGATGGACAGGCCGTGGTCCATGACCTCGAGGAAGAAATTGTCCTTGCCGAAGATCTCCTGCCACTTCGCGGCGGCCTCCAGCGCCTCACGGTCGTGGCCGAGACGCAGGCGGGTCTGCACCTCGCCGGAGGGGCAGCCGGTCGTGGCGATGATGCCCTCGGCGTACTGGGCGATGATCTCCGCGTCCATGCGCGCCCACTTGCCGAGCTGCCCCTCGATGGAGGCCAGCGAGGAGAGCTTGAACAGGTTGCGCAGGCCGGTCGCGTTCTCGGCGACCATGGTCATGTGCGTGTAGGCGCCGGAGCCGGAGACGTCGTCGCCCTTCTGGCTCGGATCGCCCCACTGCACGCGCTTGGTGTCGAACCGCGAGGCGGGCGCGATATAGGCCTCGATGCCGATGATCGGCTTGATGTCGTGCTTCTTGGCCGAGTTGTAGAACTCCGAGGCGCCGTACATGTTGCCGTGGTCGGTCATCCCGACCGCGTTCATCCCCAGCCGTTTCGCCTCCGTGAACAGTGGCGAGATCTTCGCCGCCCCGTCGAGCATGGAGTACTCGGTGTGGTTGTGCAGATGGACGAACGATCCGGACGAGGCGGCCAAGACGGTCCTTCCTCCCAAGGTCTCGACGGGGGTTGGCTGGACCGATTCTAGGCGGGCGCACCGACTGGTTCGGAACGGCTCGCGGGCGCTCCGCGGGCACCCGGCGTGTCGGTGGGGAAGATCACCGGCGCGTCCTGGCGACTCGCCGTCTGAGCGGCCGATTTCCGCGAGTGTCGCTCTCGTGCCGCCCACGGCCGCCACCATGCCGCACACGACCCGGAACGAAACTCCCGGCAAGCCGCACTGCGCCCGCGGCGCGCCCCCGTTTGCCGGATTCGGCCCGTTCGCGCATGCGCTGTCCGGAACTGGACGCGTCGCGGGCCCGGCTGGACCGGGCCGAGGTGCGCGCGCTGCGGGCGCAGATCAGCCCGCACTTCATCTACAACGCGCTGAACACCATCGCCTCGTTCGTCCGCACCGATCCGGCGCGGGCCCGCGAGCTGATCCTCGAGTTCGCCGACTTCACCCGCTACTCCTTCCGCGCCGCGGGCGAGTTCACGGTGCTGTCGGACGAGCTGCGCAACATCGAGCGCTACCTCGCGTTGGAACGCGCCCGCTTCGGCGACGCCCTCCAGGTCCGGCTGCGGATCGCGCCCGAGGTGCTCGGCGTGGTCCTCCCCTTCCTCGCGCTCCAGCCGCTGGTGGAGAACGCGGTGCGGCACGGACTGGCGGGCGCCGCCCACGGCGGCACCGTCAGCATCGTCGCCACCGACGCGGGCACCGACTGTGTGATCAGCGTCGAGGACGACGGCGTCGGCATGGACCCGGACCTCTTACGCTCCGGCGCGCTGGACGCCGTCGACACCGGGACCGGCCCCGCGCGCTCCGGAGAGGCCGCGCACGTCGGCCTGGCCAACGTCGACGACCGATTGCGCGCGGCCTTCGGCGACGACTACGGCCTCGTGGTGGAAACCGCACCTGGCGCGGGCACAAAGGTCAGCTTGCGCGTCCCGAAATTCCGGGCGGGCATCCGGCCGTGAGACCGGCGCGCGACGCCGGGGAACGCGGCCCGTGCACGCACGCATACCCGAGCATCGGACCGGCACACGCAACGCCCGGACGCGGGCGCCAGACCAACCCTTGCCACGTCGGGGAGCACGGACACATGCCCACAAGGCATCCGGCCGTGAGGCCGACGCATGCGACGCTCGGGAGCAGGCCGCCTCACGCCGACACCCGGTCGGCCGCCCGGCACGGGCCCCTTACGATGGAGCGACTGTGACCCGCGTTACCGGCAAGTCGGCGGGCGCGCTGCGCGTGCTCGCCGTGGACGACGAGAAACCCGCTCTGGACGAGCTGGTGTATCTGCTGCGCGCGCGGGCCGAGATCGGGGAGATCCACGCGGCAGGCGACGCCACCAGCGCGTTGCGGGTGCTGCGCGCGCACCCGGTGGACGCGGTCTTCCTGGACATCAACATGCCCGGCCTGGACGGGATGGAGTTGGCGGGCATCCTGTCGGAGTTCGCCACTCCGCCCGCCGTGGTCTTCGTGACCGCCCACGACGACCGGGCGATCGCCGCGTTCGATCTGGGTGCGGTCGACTACCTGCTCAAGCCGCTGCGCGAAGCGCGCCTCGCCGAGGCGGTGCGGCGGATCGCGGCGGCCCGCGGCGCGCCGCACCGGCCCGCCGCCGACGAGCGCGCCGATCCGAGCGAAGTCATCCCGGTGGAACTGGGCGGAGTGACCACGCTGGTACCGAGGTCGAGCGTGAGTTGGGTGGAAGCCGACGGGGATTACGCGCGGCTGCACACGAGCGCCGGATCGCATCTGGTGCGGATCCCGTTGTCGGCGTTGGAAGCACGCTGGCACGACGCGGGATTCCTGCGGGTGCACCGCTCATATCTGGTGGCGTTGCGGCTGGTCACCGGGCTGCGCACGATAGGTTCCGGCACGGTGGTGTGCCTGCGGGCCGAGGGCGAGGCGCAAGCGGTCGAACTGCCGGTGAGCCGACGACAGGTGCGCGAGCTGAAACAGCGACTCGTCCGACCCCGGCAACACTGGGGCAATCAGTGACCGCACCGCAGCGTCCGGTGCGCGAGCGCGTGGTGTTGTCCGAGCGACGCGGCGCGCGCCGGGTCCGCACGAGGGTGGAGGTCGCCGAGCAGACCGAGTTCGGCGAGGCGCTCATCGGCGGCCTCATCCGCGCGCAACTCGGGCTCGCGCTGCGCGTGTGCCTGGTGACGCTCGCGCTGCTGTGCGCGCTGCCCGTGCTTTTCCGCACCGGTTCGATCGGATCGATCACGGTGCTCGGCATCCGGCTGCCCTGGCTGCTGCTCGGCGGCGCCGTGTACCCGCTGCTGTTCCTGATCGGCCGGACCTACGTGCGCCTGGCCGAACGCAACGAACAGGATTTCCTCGAATTGGCCGAGGACTGACGGTGCGACCGGCCCGAATGCCTGCCACGGGGCGGACCACGGTATCGGTGCGCTCCGGCCCGACGGGCTTCGTTCGTCGCTCGGCGTATCGGTGCACCCGGTCCGAGAGAACGCGCGCCGCGTTCGAGATCGGGATACGGCGGGATCGACCCGTGCGCCACCATGGGACCAGCTCGGCCCGTGTGGACGCGGCGCGTGATCTTGGGTGTCCTCCGAGCGGCGCATCCGTCGCGGGTGCCCGGCTCTCGCTGGGGCATCCGGCCGCCGCGGCGATCTTCTTCGAGTGTGGGCGCTTCCCGCACGCCGGTGACACGAGACTCGGCGCACAGGTGACCGTTTCGCTCGCCCGCCGGCCAAGGGGTCGCGAAGACCGGGTATCGCGCGAATCCGGCCGACCCACCCGGAGGTACTCCTCTGGTGCGTCGACCACGCCCGCGACCCGGGCCTCGGGGCGCACTGAACCGCTCCGCTCACGCGGCCGAGGTGTCGCGTTGACCGGATACCGCGCCGACCCACGCGGAGGTATGTCATGACTTCTGGCACGGCGCACGCGCTGACGGTCGCGGCGCTGATCCTCGCAGCCCTCGCGACCGTCGCGATCGGCGCGTACGGCGTGCGGCTCGCGCGCACCACCTCCGATTTCCTCGTCGCCTCGCGCAGCGTGGGGCCGCGCTGGAACGCGGCCGCGATCTCCGGCGAATACCTCTCGGCCGCCTCGTTTCTCGGGGTCGCCGGGTTGATCGCGAAATACGGCGCGGACGCGCTGTGGTACCCGGTCGGCTTCACCGCCGGATACCTGGCGCTGCTGCTGTTCGTCGCCGCCCCGCTGCGCCGTTCCGGCGCGTACACGGTGCCCGACTTCGCCGAATTCCGCTTGGGCTCGGTGCGTTTACGCAGACTCGCCGCCACCGTCGTCGTGCTCATCTGCGCGGTGTATCTCATCCCGCAGTTCCAAGGGGCGGGCCTGACGCTGCACATCTTGCTCGGGGTGCCGGACTGGGTGGGCGCGGTGGCGGTGGGCGCGATCGTGATCGCCAATGTGGTGGGTGGCGGGATGCGCTCGATCACCTTGGTCCAGGCGTTCCAGTACTGGTTGAAGCTGACCGCGGTGGCACTGCCCGCGCTGGTGCTGCTCGGGCACTTCCTCGCCGACCAGCGGGAGCTCGGCGCGCCCGCACCGCCGGTGGTGTCCGAACGCACGACCGTCGACGTGACCACCGACGTGGTGGTGCGGGTCGGTGCGCCGCAACAGGTTTCGATCACGGGAACCATCGACGAGCACGCCGTCGACGGCACGGTGCCGCTGACGCCCGGCACGCACGAACTGGCGGCGGGGACGCGATTGGTGCTCGAGGCCGGAGCGGCGGTGCCGGTGGTGGCCGGCGCCCCCGCCGACGGCGCGGGCTGGCTGACGCCGGGCGGCGGACTCGGCGGGCCGCATCCCAGCTACCAGGTCTATTCGTTGATCCTGGCGACCTTCCTCGGCACCATGGGCCTTCCGCACGTGCTGGTGCGCTTCTACACCAACCCCGACGGGCGGGCCGCGCGCGCGACCGCGCTAGCGGTGATCGGCCTGGTCGGCCTCTTCTATCTGTTCCCCGTCCTGCTGGGCGTTTTCGCCCGGCTGTACGTGCCGCAACTGCTGATCACCGGAACCTCCGACGCCGCGGTGGTACTGCTGCCCGGGTCGGTGGTCGCTGGGCTGCCTGGTCAGCTGCTCGCGGCGCTGGCCGCGGCGGGCGCGATCGCCGCGTTCCTGTCCACCTCGTCGGGGCTGCTGGTGAGCATCGCGGGCGTGCTCAGCACCGACATGCTGCGCGGTCGCATCCGGGACTTCCGCACGGCCGCACTGGTCGCGGGCTCGGTACCGCTGGCGCTGTCGCTGACGGTGGTGTCGCTGGATCTGTCCCGCACCGTCGGCCTGGCCTTCGCCGTGGCCGCCTCCACGCTGTGCCCGCTGCTGGTCCTGGGCATCTGGTGGCGCGGGCTGACCGCGACGGGCGCGGCGGCCGGTCTGGTCGCGGGCGGGCTCGCGGCGGGCGCCGCGACCGCCGTCTCGGTCACCGGCGGCTTCTCCGACGACGTGGCGGGCGGCTGGCCCGCCGCGTTGCTGAGCTATCCGGCGGCGATCAGCGTGCCGCTGGCGTTCGCCACCATGGTGCTGGTGAGTTCGTTCACCCGTGGGCTCGGCGCGAGGACGGTGAGCCGGATCTTCGTCCGGATGCACGCGCCGGAGCGCTTGGGCATGGGCGCGGACCGCGAGCGCAGCCTGCGTTCGGACTGAGGGGTCACGCGCCGACCGTTCGTCGCGCCGTACCGACCGCTCACCGCAGATTCGGACACCTTCGCGGAGTGACCCACACCACAGCCTACTGGTGGCCCCTATCCCTGGCTTACCGTCCTCGAGAAGTAAGCCACATCACTTGGGTAGGACCAGCATGACCAGTACCGAACTCGACGACACCGCCGGGCGGCGAGCGCCGAGCGCAGCAGAATTCGCCGAAGTCCAGGCGAGCCCCCAATTCCAGGAACTGCGAACGCGATTGCGCCGCTTCGTCTTTCCGATGACCGCGCTGTTCCTGCTCTGGTACCTCGGTTATGTCCTGCTCGGCGCCTACGCGCACGACTTCATGAGCCGCCCCGTCTTCGGCGAGATCAACGCCGGATTGCTGCTCGGCCTCGGCCAATTCGTCTCCACCTTCGCCATCACCGCGCTGTACGTCCGGTTCGCCAACCGAGAACTGGATCCGCGCGCAGCGAAAATCCGTGGCTACCTCGAGGGAGACCGGGCATGAACACCGTGCACACCTACGCGGCGGCGGCGACGGTCGGCAACCCGGTCGCCAATATCGCCATCTTCGGCGTCTTCGTCGCGATCACGATGATCGTGGTGATCCGCGCCAGCCGGAACAACGCCACGGCCGCCGACTACTTCACCGGCGGGCGCGGCTTCTCCGGTCCGCAGAACGGCGTCGCCATCGCGGGCGACTACCTCTCGGCCGCCAGCTTCCTCGGCATCGCGGGCGCCATCGCGGTCTACGGCTACGACGGATTCCTCTACTCGATCGGATTCCTGGTCGCCTGGCTGGTCGCGTTGCTGCTGGTCGCCGAGATGCTCCGCAACACCGGCAAATTCACCATGGCCGATGTGCTGAGCTTCCGGCTGAAGGAAGGCCCGGTGCGCACCGCCGCGGCACTGTCCACGCTGACGGTGTCGCTGTTCTACCTGCTCGCGCAGATGGCGGGCGCGGGCGGACTGGTCGCGCTGCTGCTGGATGTCACCGACAAGACCGGGCAGTCCATCGTGATCGCCGTCGTCGGCGTGCTGATGATCGTGTACGTCCTGGTCGGCGGCATGAAGGGGACCACATGGGTGCAGATCATCAAGGCCGTGCTGCTGATCGTGGGCGCGGCGCTGATGACCGTCATGGTGTTCGCCAAGTTCGGTTTCGACTTCTCCGAGATCCTCGGCTCCGCGCAGGAAGCGGTCTCGGGTTCGGCGAACAAGGCCGTCGCCGCGCGCGACGTGCTCGCACCCGGCGCGCAGTACGGCGGCAGCGAGACCTCGAAGCTCAACTTCCTCTCGCTCGGCCTGGCGTTGGTGCTCGGCACCGCGGGCCTGCCGCACGTGCTGATGCGCTTCTACACCGTGCCCACCGCCAAAGAGGCGCGGCGCTCGGTGGTCTGGGCGATCGGCCTGATCGGCGCGTTCTACCTGTTCACCCTGGTCCTGGGCTACGGCGCGGCGGCGATCGTCGGGCCGGATCGCATTCTCGCGGCCGCGGGTGGGCAGAACTCGGCCGCGCCGCTGCTGGCCTTCGAACTCGGCGGCGTGGTGCTGCTCGGGGTGATCTCCGCGGTCGCCTTCGCCACCATCCTCGCGGTGGTGGCGGGCCTGACCATCACGGCGTCGGCGTCGTTCGCCCATGACATCTACGCGAATGTCATCAAGCGCGGGAAAGCCGGTGAGCGCGAACAGGTCCGGGTCTCCCGGATCACCGCGGTGGTGATCGGCATATTGGCCATCGCGCTGGGCATCCTGGCCAACGGCCAGAACGTCGCCTTCCTGGTGGCGCTGGCGTTCGCGGTCGCGGCGTCGGCGAACCTGCCGACCATCCTCTACTCGCTGTTCTGGCGGCGGTTCAACACCACCGGCGCGCTGTGGAGCATGTACGGCGGTCTGATCTCGACGATCGTGCTGATCGTGTTCTCCCCCGCGGTATCGGGCAGCAAGACCGCCATGCTGCCCGGTTCGGACTTCGACTGGTTCCCGCTGTCCAATCCGGGCATCGTTTCCATCCCGTTGGCGTTCCTGCTCGGCATCATCGGCACCTTCGTGGGAGGCAAGACCGAGGACCCGGCCAAGGCCGCGGAGATGGAAGTCCGCTCGCTCACCGGCGTCGGCGCCGAGAAGGCGGTGGTGCACTGAGCACTGCCCGGCATTCCTCGTCCCCTCTGTTCTTTCGTTAGGAGATCTCGCGTGACCAGCGCAACCACCGATGACCGCGACACCACCGCCTACCCGCCCGCCGCGGACTTCGCCGCCGAGGCGAACGCGAGCGAGGCGCTGTACGACCGGGCGCGGTCCGATCGGCTGGAGTTCTGGGCCGAACAGGCTCGCAGGCTGCACTGGGAGCAGCCGTGGACCCAGGTGCTGGACTGGAGCGAGGCTCCGGTGGCGAAATGGTTCGTCGGCGGCAAGCTCAACGTCGCCTACAACTGCGTGGACCGCCACGTCCT
>NZ_JBSGEZ010000070.1:0-35167 GCF_053603155.1 Nocardia sp. NPDC004260
GCCGCCGCGTAGGCGACGAAGGAGCAAGCGGCGGCCGCGCAAACGCGAGCCGGGCCGCGAACGGAACAGGCTCGGTCTCGCTTCGCTCGAAAGACATGGCTGAGGTGCGCTGAGCGCGTCCGGGATGCGAGTCGCGGAGCCGGTGCGCGCGGAGTGAGGGCGGCCACGTCAGGCTCGTCGGCAGTAGTGGCTCGTCGAGGCTGGTTACGCGAATGTCGATCAGCCGTCATAGTTCGGGTTGCTGCTCGTTTCGCCGTGGGCGGAAACGCCGCCGGGACGGAATCGACTTGAACTCAACCATTGTTGAGGTCTTAGTGTCGGTGGCCAGGTCTTGGATGGGGCGGGGAGCGAGAGGGAGAACAACGTGAGCATCGAATCCGTGGCGTGGAGCCAAATGTACCGGCGGGCGAACGCCCCGCAGGAACAGCGGCCGTTCCGCCGCGCCACCGCACGGCGCATCGTTCGGTTCGCCGCGCCGCACCGGCGGCGTATCGGCGCGTTCCTGCTGTTCAGCGTGATATCGGCGGTACTCGCCGTGGCCACGCCGGTGCTGGCGGGCCGGGTCGTCGACCACATAGTCGGCGGCGCCGCGCCGCGGGTGGTGGTCGTCCTCGCGGTGGTGATCGGCGTGCTCGCGGTGTTCGACGCCGGACTCGGGGTGGCGACCCGGTGGATGTCGGCGCGAATCGGGGAAGGGCTCATCCTCGACCTGCGCACCGCCGTGTTCGATCACGTGCAGAAGATGCCCGTCGCCTTCTTCACCCGAACCAGGACCGGCGCGCTGGTCAGCCGCTTGAACAACGATGTCATCGGCGCCCAGCGCGCGTTCAGCGACACCCTGTCCGGCGTGGTGGCCAATCTGGTGACCCTCGCGTTGACCCTCGGGGTGATGATCAGCATCTCGTGGCAGATCACGTTGCTGGCGCTGGTGTTGCTTCCGGTATTCGTGCTGCCTGCGCGCCGGATGGGCAACCGCCTAGCCGATTTGCAGCGGGAAGCGGCCCGGCTGAACGCGGCGATGAGCACCCAGATGACCGAGCGGTTCTCCGCGCCGGGCGCGACGCTGGTCAAGCTGTTCGGCCGTCCGGAACAGGAGTCCGACGAGTTCGCGCTGCGGGCCCGACGGGTGCGGAACATCGGCGTGCGCACCGCGATGCTGCAAACGGTCTTCGTCACCTCGCTCACGCTGGTGTCCGCGCTGGCGATCGCCTTGGTGTACGGGCTCGGCGGCTGGTACGCGCTGCGCGGGCAATTGGACGCGGGCGCGGTCGTGTCGCTGTCACTGCTGCTGACCAGGCTCTACACGCCGCTCACCGCACTGGCCAGCGCCCGGATGGAGATCATGGCCGCGCTGGTCAGCTTCGAGCGCGTCTTCGAAGTGCTCGACCTGAAGCCGCTGATCGAGGACGCGCCGGATGCGAAAACGGTGCCTGCGGGCCCGGTCGCGGTGGAGCTGGACGCGGTGCGCTTCGGCTACCCGTCGGCCGACAAGGTGTCGCTGGCCTCGCTGGAGGACGTGGCGAATCTGGACACTCGCGGCGGGGTGGAGGTGCTGCACGACGTGTCGCTGCGCGCCGAGCCCGGTCAGCTGATCGCGCTGGTCGGCTCGTCGGGCGCGGGAAAGTCGACCATCGCGCAGCTGGTCTCCCGCCTCTACGATGTCGACGCGGGCGCGGTGCGATTGAACGGCATGGACGTGCGCGAGCTGACCACCGGATCGATCCGCGACACGGTCGGGCTCGTCACCCAGGACGGGCACCTGTTCCACGACACCATTCGCGCCAATCTGCTGCTCGCGCGGCCGGAGGCCACCGAGGACGACCTCTGGGACGCGCTGCGGCGCGCCCGGCTGCGCGACTTGGTTGCGTCGCTGCCGGACGGGCTGGAGACCGTGGTCGGCGAGCGCGGCTACCGGCTCTCCGGCGGTGAGCGCCAGCGCCTGACCATCGCGCGCCTGCTGCTCAAGCAGCCGCGCGTGGTGATCCTGGACGAGGCGACCGCTTCGCTGGACTCGACCTCGGAAGCCGCCGTGCAGGAGGCGCTGTCCGAGGCGCTGGAGGGCAGGACCGCGCTGGTGATCGCACACCGGCTGTCCACCATCCGGGCCGCCGACCAGATCCTGGTTCTGGAAGACGGCCGGATCGTGGAACGCGGCACGCACCCCGAGTTGCTGAACGCCGATGGCCGCTACGCGGAGCTGTACCGGACGCAGTTCGCCGAGGAACCCGTCACCGCCGCGGCGTGATCCGTCGTCCGGCTAGCTCGCCGTCTGATCCGCGGTACAGGTCGTGTCGGCGTCCGGCAGGGTTCCCGCGCCGAAGTAGGTGTTGATCGCGTTGTTCACGCAACTGCTCAGCTCGGGCCGGAACGTCATGTGGATACGGACGTCTTGCAACGTGACCATCCGCGACTGCGACAGAAACTGGTGCAGCCGGACGCCGTGTGCATAGGGAGTGCGCGGATCTCCCGTCGCCTGCACGATGAGGGCGGGCACCGCGTTCCGGACCACGGTCGCGGGTTCGACCGGTCGAGGCCAGAAGGCGCACGGCTGGATGTTGCCCGCCAGCGCGCCGAACACCGGTTGCGTGGCCCGGTTCTCCTCGATGTTGCGCCAGTACCAGAGGGGATCAATGGGCGCGCTGACATCGCCGCAGGCGACCTCCGCCAGAACGGAATTCTCGTTGTCGCGCAGCGCCGCCACGATGGCGCGCAACCGCGGCGTCCGGGAGGTCGTGGGCGGACCGCCCGCGGCGTCGGCGAGTTCGCGCACCGTCGCGGCCAGCGGTTCGTTCAGCCGGAAATTCCACAGCAAGGCGTGCATGATGAACGGCAACCAATGGTCGTCGATCGCGAATCCATCGATGACGATCGGCTGGCGGTGGGCGATGCGGACCAACTCCTCGACCTTCGCGCGCACTTGCTGCGGCGTCGCGCCGAGCCGGAACTCCTCGTCCCGGGCGGCGGCCCATACCGCCCAATCGTCCAAAGCGATCTCGTCGGCGGGTCCCCAATCCTGTACCAAGCCCGTCCAATACCGATCCGGGTCGATCGCGCTATCGAGCACGACCCGATCGCTGCGCTCGGGGAACATCTGGGTGAACACCGCCCCGAGATACGTACCGTAGGACAAGCCGTAGAAATTGATCTTCTCCTCGCCCAGGGCCGCCCGGACGACGTCCATGTCCCGCGCCGTATTGCGAGTGGTGAACTGCCGCACCAACTCCGGATCACGAACGACGCAGCTCGCGGCCATGCCGGCGGATTGAACGGTGTCGTGCACGAAACCCAGCGGATCCAGGCCCGCCGACCGGACCATCTCGCCGACCGGCCACCCGCACCGCGGACTCGAGGTCGATTCGCCGACTCCGCGTGGGTCCATCCCGATCAGGTCGTAACTCGCCAGCACGTCGGGCGACAGCACGTCACCGAGCAGATCCACACTGTCCAGGCCCGGGCCGCCGGGGCCGCCCGGATTCGACACCAGGATGCCCCGCCGCCGCGCCGGATCGCTCGCCTTCACCCGGGATATCGCCAAGGTGATCGTGCGACCGTCGAGACGCCCGTAGTCGAGCGGCACGAGGACATTCGCGCACTCGCCACCGGCTTTGTCCAAATTCTCGACGCCGCACGGCTTCCACTCGAGCGTCTGGTGGTAGAAGCGGTCCGCGCCGCTCGGGTGCGAGTCGGCCACCGGCTCGGCCCGGCCGTACGCGGGCGCGGCCAGCAGTGCGGACACCGCCACAATCGACATCGAGCGCCAGAACGGATTCGTGGACAACGAAATTCGCCTCTCGACCGGAGCGAGCACGTGGGTGGATGCGGAAGAACCGTATCGGATCGGTGCTCGCGACGGCGGCAACGGCTTCCCCCGCGCGGCGAGCTCCGATCGAGGCCGTCCGTGGAAGGGAGCACGCTCGGGCGAACCGACGAAGCCCGGCTCGAACGAATCGAGCCGGGCTTCGCTGATCGGTCTCCTGCCCTGCGGTCTCGGTAGGTCCGGAACGCATCCGGCGTGGATGTCGTCCGAGCGCTACCGAGGACTTGCGGTCAGAATTCGCCCATGACGCCGAGAACGGTGCGCCCCCGGTGGCTGCCGTTGCGGATGGAGCGCAGCACCCTCTCCACATCGGTGATCGGAGCGTAGTTCTCCAGGGTCGAAAGATGCTGCGGTCGTAGTTCTTTGCCGAGCTGGGCCCACACCTCCCTGCGGCGCTCGATCGGAAGGTTGACCGAATCGATGCCTTCCAGGGTGACGCCGCGCAGAATGAACGGCATCACCGTGGTGGGCAGTTCCGCTCCGCCGGTGAGCCCGCTGGCCGCGACCACGCCGCCGTAGCCGGTGGCGCTCAGCACGTAGGCCAGCGACGCGCCGCCGACGCTGTCCACGGCCGCGGCCCACCGCGCTTTGGTCAATGGCCGCAGCTTGGCGTTCGGGTCCTCCGGCAGCCTGCCGATCACCTCGTTCGCACCGATCTCGCTGAGCAGATCGTCCGCGTCGGTCTTGCCGGTGGAAGCGATGACTTCGAAGCCGAGGCCGGAGAGAATGTCGAAGCTCACGCTGCCGACCCCGCCGGTCGCGCCGGTGACCAGCACCGGGCCCGCGTCCGGCGTGAGGCCGCGATCGAGCAGGGCCTGCACGCTCAGCGCCGCGGTGAACCCGGCGGTGCCGAGCGCGGCCGCGTCGCGCAGGCTCAGGCCCTCCAGTTTGACCACCCATTCGGCGGGCACCCTGGCGTATTCGGCGAAGCCGCCGTTGTGCGCGACACCGATGTCATATCCGTGCGCGATCACCTGGTCACCCGGGGCGAAATCGTCGTCGGCGGACTCGACCACCTCGCCGATGATGTCGATCCCGGGGACGATCGGGTAGTTGCGCACCACACCGCCGCCCTTGGTGATCGCCAGCCCGTCCTTGTAGTTCGCGCTCGAGTAGTGCACTCTGATCGTCACGTCACCCGGCCCGAGGAAATCCTCGCCGGCCTGCTGCCGGGTCAGGACGATCCCGCTATCCGATTCGTGTGCCACCATCGCCCAGAACTCCATGCGGACGAGCATACGAGCGTCCGGACGGGTCCGGGAGTTACCGCGGCAGGAGTTCCAGCCGCACGCCGAGCAAACGAACCGGGCGGTCGAGGTCGAACCGTTCGATAATGCGCAATGCCGTCTCGGCGATTCGCGCGACGTCGATGGTCGGTTCGGGCAGTTTTTCCTGTTTGCTGCGTGTGTAGAAGGTGCTCGTGCGCACCGTCACCGAAACGCGGGTGCCGATCCGGCCCGCCGCGGCCATCTCCTCGGCGACCTCGGTGGCCAGCCGCGAGACTTGGGCGCGGATCTCCCCGGGATCGGTCAGATCGTGCGGGAAGGTCTCCGATTTGCTGCGGCCGACCGGGATTCGCGGTTCGGTGGTGACGTCCGTATCGCCCTTGCCGTGGCCGAGCACCCAGAGATACGGACCGGTGTTCGGCCCGAATTCGGCGGTGAGTCGCTGCCGGTCCGCCGTCATCAGCTCGCCCACGGTCCCGATACCGAGTTCGGCGAGCCGGGCGGCGATGCGGTTGCCGATGCCCCAGAGCGCGTTGGTCGGGCGATGGGCCATCACCTCGGTCCAGTTCGCGGCGGTGAGCCGGAAGACGCCCGCGGCGGCGCCCGCATCGGCGGCGGGCTCGGCCGAGGACTTGCCCGCCGACTTGGCGAAGCCGGTCGCGAGCTTGGCGGTGAGCTTGTTGTCCCCGATGCCGATCGAGCAGGTCAGCTCGAGTCCGGCGATCGCGTCGCGTACCTGTTGTGCGAGAGCTTCCGGGTCGTCGGTGTCGGCGGCGAGGAACGCCTCGTCCCAGCCCCACACCTCGACCCGTCCCGGAAACGTCCGCAGCAGGGCCATGACCTCGTCGGAGGCGTCCTCGTAGGCAGCCATGTCCAAAGGAAGGAACACGCCGTCGGGGCACTTGCGCTGGGCGCTGCGCAGCGGCATTCCGGCCCGCACACCGAACGCGCGCGCCGGATAGGACGCGCAGGTCACCACCTTGCGTGGTTCGGCGGGATCGCCGTGGCCGCCGACGATGACCGGCAGCCCACGCAGTTCCGGATGACGACGGAACTCCACCGCCGCCTGGAACTGATCGAGATCGACATGCAACAGCCATCTGGCCACATGCCGTTCTTACCGCAGGGGTGCGACACCGAACCGGAATTCCGATGCGATCGCCCGTCGGCCGGCATCGCCGCGCCTGCGTCGTGCCGATTGCCGGTCTCCCATGCGACTCTGCCCGTTGCACAGCACGAAAAACAGAACTAAATTCTGGATATGAAGATTCGAGATCGGTTGCTGTTGGCGGCCGAGCGTCAGTTCGCCGAGCACGGTGCGCTCGACGCGACGCTGACGCAGATTCGGGACGCGGCGGGCGCCAGTGTCGGCGCGCTCTACCACCACTTCCCCGACAAAGCCGACCTGTACCGGCAGGTGTGGGCCAACGCGCTGGCCGACTACCAGCAGCATTTCTGGGCGGTGGTCGGCGACAGCGCCGACGCGCGGGATGGTGTCACCGCGGGTGTACGCGAGCATCTGCGGTGGGTGTGCGAGAACCAATACCGTGCGACCGTGCTCACTTCGGCGCGGCCGCCGGGGGTGCGCGAGAGCGAGAGCAATCGCCGCTTCCTGTCCGACGTGACGCGCTGGTGGCGCACCCACGCCGGATACGGGACGGTGCGCGATCTTCCGATCGACCTGCTCTACGCGCTGTGGCTGGGTCCGGCGCAGGAATACACGCGACAGTGGCTGGGCGGCGACATGCGTATCGCTCCCATCGAAGTCGCGGACGAGCTGGCCGACGCCGCCTGGCTGGCGCTCGCCGCCGACCGCGCCCGAGCGGCGCGGGAGCTCGCCGAGTGACCGCCGTCAGCACCCTCGACCTGGACGGCGCCAAGAAGATATTGGCCGCGCAGCCGTTTGCCGCCCTGGTCGGCACCGAGATCACCGCGTTCGGCGACGGCGCCGCGACCTTGGTCATCCCGCTGCGCCGGGAACTGACCCAGCAATTCGGCTACGTACACGGCGGCGTGCTCGCCTACGCCGCCGACAACGCCCTCACCTTCGCGGCCGGAACGGTTCTCGGCCCTAATGTGCTGACCGGGGGAGTCACCGTCACCTACTTACGTCCGGCCGCGGGCGAGCGATTGCGCGTCGAGTCGATCGTCACCGGATCGACCAGCCGCCAGGCGGTTGCCCGCTGCGAGATCTACGCGGAAAGCCCGGACCGCGAACCGATTCTGTGCGCGGTGGCCCAAGGGACCACCCGGCGCGCGGAAACCGACCTGACCGGCACCTGACCTCCCATCGCGGCTTCGCACCGCGACCGCACCCTGATCGGCGGTACGCGAAAAGCCGGGCACGGAGTGCTCCGTGCCCGGCTCGTTCGACGCAGGTCAGGCGGTCGCGGCGAAGGCCGGGCCCAATGCGGGCTCGGTGACCGGCTCGATCGCGTAGGCCAGGATGTCGGCCACGTCGGCGACCGGCCGGACGTCCAGCGCGGCCAGCACTTCCGCCGGGACGTCGTCCAGATCCGGCTCGTTGCGCGCCGGGATGAACACCGTCTTCAAGCCGGCCCGCTGGGCGGCGAGCAGCTTCTGCTTCACGCCGCCGATCGGCAGCACCCGGCCGTTCAGCGTGACCTCACCGGTCATGCCGACGTCCGATCGCACCTGACGACCCAGCGCCAGCGACACCAGGGCGGTGACCATCGTGACGCCCGCGGACGGCCCGTCCTTCGGCACCGCACCCGCCGGGAAGTGGATGTGGATGTTGCGATCCAGCACCGACGGCTCGATCCCGATCTCCTCCAGGTGCGAGCGCACGTAGGTCAGCGCGATCTGTGCCGACTCCTTCATGACGTCGCCGAGCTGGCCGGTGAGGGTCAGCGAGCGCTCACCCTCGGCGGCGTTCGCCTCGATGTAGAGGACGTCGCCGCCCGCGCCGGTCACAGCGAGGCCGGTGGCCACACCCGGGACAGCCGTGCGTTCCACCGAGTCGGGGGTGAAGCGCGGACGACCCAAGTAGTCCTTCAGGTCGTCCAGACCGATCGTCAGGGCTCCGGCGTCACGCTGGACGTCGTAACCCAATTCCGGGTCGTAACCCGATCCGGTTTCGCGCTCCGACAGCCGCGTGGCCGCTTTGCGCAGCGCCTTGGCGATCAGCCGCTCCATCTGCCTGACCCCGGCCTCCCTGGTGTAGTCGGCGGCGATCTCGCGCAGCGCTTCCTCGCTGATCGACACCTCCTCGGCGGTCAGCGCGTTGCGCTCCAGCTGCCGCGGCACCAGGAAGTCGCGCGCGATGGCCACCTTGTCGTCCTCGGTGTAGCCGTCGACGGTGATCAGTTCCATCCGGTCCAGCAGCGGGCCGGGGATGGTCTCCATGACGTTCGCGGTCGCGATGAACAGCACGTCGGACAGGTCGAGGTCCAGATCCAGGTAGTGATCGCGGAACGTGTGGTTCTGCGCCGGGTCCAGCACCTCGAGCAGCGCGGCCGCCGGGTCGCCGCGGAAGTCCGAGCCGACCTTGTCGATCTCGTCCAGCAGGACGACCGGGTTCATCGAACCGGCTTCCTTCATGGCCCGCACGATCCGGCCGGGCAGCGCGCCGACGTAGGTGCGGCGGTGACCGCGGATCTCGGCCTCGTCGCGCACGCCGCCGAGGGCCACGCGGACGAACTTGCGGCCGAGGGCTCGCGCCACGGACTCTCCCAGCGAGGTTTTGCCCACGCCGGGCGGGCCGACCAGCACCAGCACCGCGCCGGACCCGCGTCCGCCGACCACTTCCAGGCCACGGGCGGCCCGGCGAGCGCGGACCGCCAGGTACTCGACCATGCGGTCCTTGACCTCTTCCAAGCCGTGGTGGTCGGCGTCCAGCACCGCGCGGGCAGCCGAGACGTCGGCGCTGTCGGTGGTCTTCACCGTCCACGGCAGCTCGAGCACGGTGTCCAGCCAGGTCCGGATCCAGCCGGATTCCGGGCTCTGATCGCTGGCACGCTCCAGCCTGCCGACTTCGCGCAGCGCCGCCTCACGCACGGTGTCGGGCAGGTCGGCCTGCTCGACGCGGGTGCGGTAGTCGTCGGCGCCGTCGGGCTCGTCCTCGCCGAGTTCCTTGCGGATCGCGTTGAGTTGCTGGCGCAGCAGGAATTCGCGCTGGCTCTTCTCCATGCCCTCGCGCACGTCTTCGCTGATCTTCTCGCTGATCTCGGCCTCGGCGATGTGCGCCTTGGTCCACTCGATCAGCGTGGTCAGCCGCTCGGCCGCGTCGGGGGTCTCGAGCAGTTCACGCTTCTGCTCGGAAGTCAGGTACGGGGCGTAACCCGCGGTGTCGGCGATGGCCGACGGGTCGGTCAGCTGATTGACCGCATCGATGATCTGCCAGGCCTCGCGGCGTTGCAGCACCGAGACGACCAGCTTCTTGTATTCGGCGGCCAGTTCCTTCGTGCGGCCGTCCGGAGCAGGCGTCTCGACCGGCTCGGCCTCGACCCACAGCGCGGCCCCCGGTCCGGTGACACCGTGCCCGATCTTGGCGCGCCGTTCGGCCTTGAGGACGGCCGCCGGGGCTCCGCCGCGCATCCGGCCGACCTGTTCGATGGTGGCGACCACGCCGTAGGTGGCGTAGCCCTCGTTCAGCCGCGGCGCGAGCAGCACGGCGTCGGTCTTGGCGGCGCGCGCGGCATCGATCGCGGCCTGCGCCGATTCGTCCAGTTCGATGGGCACGACCATGCCCGGCAGCACGATCGGATCGGTCAGGAACAGCACCGGCAGGTTCTGAGGTGTAGTCACGTCTTCGACCTTCCAAAAGTTGAGCGATGCCTACTCAACCCCAGGGTGTGCTGGTTTGTTCCACCCCGACCGGTCCGTTCGCTGACGGCGAAGTTCCGACCGGTACGGCCCACGCTTCGCGTTGACACCCCGTCCAAGGCAATGAGAACGTTGGGGCCTTGATATCTCATACCGGCGGTACCGCCGGATCGGCTTAGGGAGTCCCATCGATGTCGTCGCTCGCCGCCGGCGTGTTCATCGACTGGGAGAGCGTGACCGGGCAGCCGAAATTCGTGGTCGACCTGATCACGTTCCCGATCTTCAGCGCGCTGGCGGGATGGCTGACGAACTGGACCGGCGTGCTGATGCTGTTTTCGCCGGTCGTTTTTCGCGGCATCCGCATCCCGGGCCTGCACGTGCTCTATCCATACTTCCCCCGCCGGGTGCAAGTGCTGCCGACCTTCTCCGGCGACGGCCGCCGTCTCGGATTCCAGGGCTTCATCCCGGCGCGGGCGGAGAAGATGGCCAGCATCTGCGTGGACAAGGCCCTGATGCGGATCGGCAGCCCTAAAGATTTCATCCAAGAACTCGATCTCGACGGCATCGCCGACTACATCGCGGTGCTGGCGCGGCAGCAGGTGCGCCCGCTGGTGGACGAGCTGATGTACCGGGAGAACGCGGACCTGTGGCGTACCGTGCCGCGCGCCGCCAAGCAGCTCATCTACCAGCGAGTGGACCGGGAACTGCCCACACTGTCGCGCCGCGCGTTCGCGTCGCTGGGCGACAACGTCGACCAGTTGATCGGCATCAAGGGTTTCGTGATCCGCTACCTGCAGGACAACCCGGCCATTCTCGAGGACTTGACCACCACCATCGCGGCGCCCGAACTGCGCTTCATGGTGCGCATCGGCTTGCTCGGCGCGCCCTTCGGCGTGCTGCTGGCTCTGTACCTGCACGTGCACCAGCAGATTCCGGTGCTGGGCTTGGCCCCCGGCTGGGTGATCGTGCTGCTCGCCTCGGCGGCGATCGGCGTGATCGTGAACGTCATCGCGGTGAAGATGGTGTTCGAGCCGGGCGATCCGCAACCGAGGTACAAGTACCTGTGGAAGCAAGCACTGCTGGCCAAACGGCAGCCGCAAGCGGCGACCGATCTGGCGCACATCCTGGCCTACCAGGTGCTGACGCTGCCGAATCTGTCCAAGGAGCTGCTGGAAGGCCCGAACGGGGACAAGACCAGGCAGTTGCTGGAGCGCTTGATCGCTGACGAGATCCATCGTCAGCTCGGGCCGACCACCACACTCGTGCGGGCGGCGCTGGGGCGTCGCCAGTTCGACAACCTCACGGTGGGCGCGGCGGGCGCCGCGGTCGGCTTGGCGCCGACCCTGGTCGAGGACGAGGAATTCACCCGGGAGCAGGCCAAGACCATCGACGAGTTCGCCGCGCGTAAGCTGCGGCGGCTCACGCCGGGGGAGTTCATGGAGATGTTCTACGCCTCCGTCGAGCAGGACGCCTGGCTGCTGTATCTGCACGGCGCGGTCCTCGGCCTCGTCGTTGGAGCCGCCCACTTGATCCTTTTCGGCTGGTAGCAGGGCCGCCGCCCACAATATAAAACAAGCGTGCTTGCCTTTTTTTGGGCTCGCTGCGATGCTGGACGACGGTGGCACACGAGGCGGTGGGCCCGGAACCGGCAGGGGCACAGATGGCTGATCTAGAGGCGTTGCTCGGCGACTTCGCCGACGAATGCGCGGACCTGGAACGACTCGTCGCCCCGCTGGCGCCCGAGGAATGGGCGCGCGCCACACCCGCGCCCGGGTGGACCATCGCACACCAGATCGGACATCTGGCCTGGACCGATGAGATCGCGACGATCGCCACCGCGGACCCCGCCCGCTTCCAGCAGTTGCTGACCGAAGCCGGACCTCGCGCGCTCACGTTCGTCGACGAGGCCGCTGAGCAGGCCGCGACCGAACCGCCCGCCGAGTTGCTCGACCGCTGGCGGCGTGGGCGCGCGTCGATCACCGCCGCACTGCGCGCCGTGCCCGCGGGCGCCAAACTGCCGTGGTTCGGCCCGCCCATGAGCGCAGCGTCGATGATCACCGCCCGCATCATGGAGACCTGGGCGCACGGGCAGGACGTGGCCGATGCCCTCGGCGTGCACCGGTCGCCCACGGCGCGGTTGCGCACCGTGGCCCATATCGGCGTGCGCACCAGGAATTTCGCCTACACCGTGCACGGAAAGACGCCGCCCGCAGCGGAATTCCGGGTCGCACTCACCGCGCCGGATCGCACCATCTGGTCGTGGGGACCTGAGGACGCCGAACAGCGGGTGACCGGACCCGCACTCGACTTCTGTCTGCTGGTGACGCAGCGCCGCCATCCGAACGATCTGGAAATCTCGGCGCATGGCGACGACGCCGCGGAATGGCTCACTATCGCACAGGCTTTCGCGGGACCGACGGGCGAAGGAAGGACAGCGGGCCAGTTCACCTGACCCGCCCACACCCGGCCCGGTCCATGCGGAATCGGGAGCGGGCGAGCGCCACACTTGGGTGCGCCGTGTTCATGTCGACGGCCGGACGCCGTTGGCCGGGTGTCTCGAGATGGCAGTCGAGAATGGCGCTCGCCAGCTACCCGAATATTTACCCGCCCGTGCGTTCACGGAAACATCGACGCCATGCACGCCAGGGCGCACCGGCTCGCCCCATGCTGCGCCCGTTGTGATTCTGCTCTCTCAGATGCGGTATGCCCCTCCGCCGCGCAGGTAATCTCGTCGGGCGTACAGCTTTCCATGGTGCTGATCGCCTGTGGGGAGCAGCGTCGCAGGGAAAGGAGCGCATCGTGACAGCACACCGGCCTGCCCAGGTCGCACGGCATGCCGCCGTCGTGCTCGCCGGTGCGGCCAGCCTCAGCCTGACCGTCGCGGCCGGCGCTTATATCGTCCACCAGATCGCCGATACGCAGCACCCCGATACTCCGATCGCCGCGCCGGTCACCCCAGCCGTCCCGGACGAGCCCGGTCGCGGACGAGGCACGGTCTTCTATCCCCTGCTGACCGGCAACAGCTTCGTCTTGCCCGCAGCGGTTTCCGCTCCGCGTGCCGGCGAGCCGGAAACTGCCGAGCCGCAGGCCGATTCACCTGCCACACCGCCGGGGCGCACGCCTCTGGGCGGGAAAGTTCGGTTCGGTGACGCCTACGTCGGCGCGCAAGTCGCGGAGAGCGCTGCCGACACGGTTTCGGTCACCGTGGACACGAATGCCTTGACGGCGCTCACGGGTCTGTTCCGCTCCGACTCCGCGCCGGAGCAACCGGGCGCCGTGACCACCATGCGCACCGACCTCGATACCCAGCGCGGCGAAGTGCGAGTGGCGTTCTCCGACCCGAGTCTGGGCGAGCACGACCTGCACCTGGATCGGCGCCCCGCTCCCGCGCCGAAGGGAACCGGCGAACACGCGTCCACGCACGGCGCAGCGGATTCCACCGTGGTGTGACACACCGTTTACCCTGCTCGGCATGAGCGCCTACGATTTCTGCGTCATCGGCGGCGGCATCGTCGGCGTGGCGACCGCGCACCGGATCCTGGCGCGCCATCCCGGTGCGAGCCTGGTGCTGCTGGAGAAGGCAGAGCGTCTGGCGGTCCACCAGACCGGGCACAACAGCGGCGTCATCCACTCCGGCATCTACTATCCGCCGGACAGCCTGAAGGCCGAGCTGTGCCGCCGGGGTGCGCGATGGACCAAGGATTTCGCTGCGGCACACGACCTTCCGTACCGGGTCTGCGGCAAATTGCTGGTCGCCACCGACGATGCCGAGTACGGACGCATGCTCGCACTGCACGAACGTTCCGTCGTCAACGGCGTGTCCGTCGAGCTGATCGACGCCGCGGAGCTCACGCGGCGGGAACCGCGCGTCACCGGTGTCGGCGCCCTCTTCGTCCCGGACACCGGCATCATCGACTTCACCCGGGTGACCGAAGCGCTGGCCGAGGAAGTCCGCTGCGCGGGCGGCGAATTCGTGCTGGGCGCCGAGATCGCCACGCTCACCGAAACTTCGGACGCGGTAACCGCCGCCGGCCCGGCCGGTTCGTGGACAGCTCGCCGCTTGGTGGTCTGCGCGGGGCTGCAAGCCGACCGGATGGCACGGGCCGCCGGGCTGCGCACCGACTTTCGCATCGTTCCCTTCCGCGGTGAGTACTACCAGCTGCCGCAGGAGCGCAACGGCCTGGTCAGCACGTTGATCTATCCGATCCCCGATCCGGAATTGCCTTTCCTGGGCGTGCATCTGAGCCCGACCATCGACGGAGCGCTCACGGTGGGTCCGAACGCGGTGCTCGGTCTCGCGCGGGAGGGCTACCGCAAAGGCAGTCTGGACCTGCGGGACGCGCGAGAGGTGCTCGGGTTCCCGGGTTTCCACCGCGTCGCCAAGGCGAACGTGCGCACCGGCCTGCGAGAGCTGCGCAACTCGCTGTTCAAGCGGGGATACCTGGCACAGTGCCGCCGCTACTGCCCGGAGCTGACGCTCGCCGATCTGCTCCCCCGGGAAGCGGGAATTCGCGCGCAAGCGGTATTGCGTGAAGGAACCTTGGTGCACGACTTCATGATCGAGCGCACCGAGCGCTCGGTTCATCTGCTCAACGCCCCTTCACCTGCGGCGACCTCGGCCATGCCGATCGCGGAACACATCGTCGACCAACTCTGAGCGCGCGACGGAGGAGCCCTTTCCCAAGCAACTACTCGGTCGCAATCTTGCGATTCGTCGCATCGAATCGAGCCGAGCCCTCGAATAAAGAGGAGAGCTGTAGTACTTTTAACGCCAGTCGTGGAACAGGGAGGGCCTATGGGCCACATCAAGTACGCGAGTGACGTCGGAGCGCCCGTCGAGGTCGCTTTCAACTACACGGACAACCCACTATTCGTACCGGATTGGATGTTCGGGATCGCGGACTTCGTACCGACCGGCGACCAGGACCGCGGACTCGGCGCGGTCTTCGCCACCACCAGCCGCCTCGCGCTCTGGCAGCCGACCACCACCTGCGAGATCACCGAATACCGCCGCAACGCGGTGATCGGGTACGCACTGCGCGGACATTTCTCCGGCACACTGCGGCTGCGCTTCGACCCGCTCGGTTACGGACGCTCGGTACTGACCTCCGAGGCGGAGTACAGTCCACCTCGCGGAGTGCTCGGGCGCCTGAGCGCCGGCCTGCTGGACGCCGCGGTGAGAACGGCGTTGCGCCGCACGGAGTCGCGGTTACGGAGGGAGATAGAGGAATTCCACGGTACCGATCTTGTCGGTCGGATTGCGTAGGGTGCCAGCCATGATCATCGTGAGCACCGACGGATCCTGCCTCCGCAATCCCGGCGGCGCCATCGGCTGGGCTTGGGTCAATCATCAGGGCTCCTCGGCGAGTGGGGGAGCCGCTTCCGGAACCAACCAGGTCGCGGAGTTGCGCGCGGTGCTGGAGGCGATCGTCGCCCACCCCGGGTCCGAACCCCTGCTCATCGAGAGCGATTCGCTCTACGCCATCAAATGCGCCTCGGAGTGGGTGTCGGGGTGGCGGCTCAACGGCTGGCGCACGTCGACCGGTGGGGCGGTGAAGAACGTCGAACTCGTCCGGCAGATCGATCGGGCCATCGCGAGCAGGCCGGGACCGGTCCGGTTCCGTTGGGTCCGTGGACACGTCGGCAACTATTTCAACGAGCAGGCAGACGCACTGGCCGGAGAAGCGGCTCGGCAGGCCGCGGTCACCGCGGCTGTCGCCGAGGCGAACACCGTGGAAATGCTCGCGGTGACTGTGGAGGAAACGCCGACGGCGCCGGAAGCGCCGAAAGACGAGGCCGCGGGGAAGGCGGCCGCGCCGTCGGCGCCACAAGCTCTGACGCTGTTCTGACGCGCCCGCCGAAGCGCCGCGAGCTGCCCGAATGACCTCCGGCGGTGGTGGCTCGGCCCACCGCCGGAGGCGCTCGGCTAGTTGCCCGGCTGCGGTACGGGCTGACCAGACGGTGCGGGCTGCCCCGGGGCGCCCGGCGCGGGAGCACCGCCCGGCGCGGGAGCACCGCCCGGCGCGGGAGCGCCAGGCAGGCCGGTGCCCGCGCCCTTCAACATCGGCGAATCGAGCTTCTCGACCAGCCACTTGTCGCCCGACTTGTGCAGCTGGGCGATCACCACGACGAACTGCCGCTCGGGGTTGGCCTGGGTGAAGTTGGTCCGGTACTGCGTGAGGGTCACCAGCACCTTGGCCGAGGTCTGGTCACCGGACTGGTAGCCGCACTGCACGTCATCGACCCAGGACTTGACCTTCGCCTGCACCATGGCGTCCTTCAACGCCTTGGTCGCGTCGTCGAACTCCTTGAGGAACTCGCCCGACGAGCCCGCCTTCACCGTGGTGAAGTAGTCATCGAGGTTCTTCGAGTAGTCGTAGACCGAGACGTCCTTGCCGAATGCGCACGCGGCGTTGGTCGAGTCGCGGATCGCGTCGAGCTTGTCGCCGCGGTCCTTGCCCTGCAAGAAGAACACGACCACCGCGGTGATCGCGGCGACCGCGAGCACGCCGGCCACGAACGCGGCCACCAGCGGAAGCGAGGTGGATTTCCCGGCCTTGTCTGCCTTCTCCGCCTTGGACAGGTCGGGCTTCGCCGCGCCGGCGGCATCCTGCGACTTCTCGGTCACCGCGTCGGTGTCCTGGTCGGAGGCGGGCGTGGTCTCGGCGTCCTTGCCGGTCTCGGCGTCGTCGGTAGACATCGATAAAACCTGCACTTCCCCGGCGCGCGTCGGTGCGCACCGATTGGCTTCAGCGGCCCGCGACAGCGAACCTTACGGGTTCCACCGGCGAGTATGCCCGCCCGGCGGGATGACCGCCGGGCCGGGTACGACTCACCGCACCGGAGGCAGCGTCCGCTCGTTGGGATCCACACCCGGCGGCATGTGCGCGCCGTTGTCGGGCACGTCGGGCCGCGGCGCGTTGGCGGCGCCGCGGATCTGCTGACCCGGCGGCGGGTTCTCACAGTAGTTCCACTTCGGGATCGTGCCGTCCTGCACGACCTCGTTGCGGATCTTGGGAGTGTTGTAGGTGCAGAACGGCCGCGGCCAGATGTCGATCATCGCGTGGAACTCGCCGTCGTGCGCCGGAATGCCGAGCGCTTCGCCACCGAGCGCGAGCGAGGGGAACAACGCGCGCAGCGCGGGCAGTCGCAGCTGCGCCGCCTTCGTGATCGCCTGGAAGTTGGTCGCCAGGCTGGTGATCGGATCGGCTGTCTTGTCCACCACCGCGCCCAGGCTGGTGAGCTGACCCGGCGCGGTCTCCAGCACCCGTTGCAGTTCCGCGTTCGCCCTGTTGAACTGCTCGAACAGCACGCCGGAGTTGCTGGTCAGCGTGGCCAGGTCGGGCTGCGCCATGGATGTGGTGTTCGCGATCGTGCGCAGGTTGGTGATCAGATTCGTGGTCTGCGGCAGCAGCGAATCCAGGCCCGCCATCGCCAAGCTGATGCCGTTGACCAGCCCGCGCAGCTGGTCCGGGCCTCCGCTGAGCGCGATGTCCAGCTCGTTCAGGATGACCTGGAAGTGATCCGGGTCGATCTGCGCGATCAGGGCGCTGGAGTTGTCCAGCACCGACCACACCGGCGTCGGCGTGTGGATCTTGTCCGGATCGAACTTGATCACCGCGCCGTTGGCCAGATACGGCCCCTGCTCGACGGTCGGGCGGAAGTCGATGTACTGCTCACCCGCACCGGACAGCGCTTGCACCGCGATCTGGGTGTCCACCGGGATCTTGTACTTCGACTCGATCTGCGCGGTGGCGGCGATGGCCTGGCCGCGATCGGTCAGCTGGATCGAGGTCACCTTGCCGATGCGCCAGCCGCGCAATGTCACGTCGTTGCCCGGCTGCAGACCACCGGAACGGTCCAGATTCACCGTGACCGTGTAGTCGGACCGCAGCGGGTTCACCCGCATCACGTTCACCAACAGGTAAGCGGCGCCGACCAGGAGCACGAGCACCAGGCCCAGGTTCGACAGGAAGATCTTGCTTCCGAACACTTTGCGCACGGAGGTCATCGATGGCCTCCCGCCACTCGACCCTGAACGAGTTGCAGCACCTGGATCAGGCTGCCCGCGAAGTCCTGCAAGTCGTTGAGGTCCTGGAGCTTGCCGTGCTGCGGATCGGTGAGCGCGCTGATGTCCAGGTTGGTCGCGGTCGCGTACACCGCGAAACTGCCGCCGCGGAAGGTGGCGTCCACCTTCGGCCGCAGGACCCGCAGCCGATCCAGCAGGACGCCGAAGCCGTCACCGGTCTTGGCGATCGCGTCCATCAGCTGATGGGTGTTCTCCAGCAGTCCGTTCAGGTTCTCGGTCGAGGTGTTCGCGTAGTCGCCCAGCGCGGCGCTGGTGGTGGACAACTTGGTGAGCAGATCGCCGAGGGCCCGGTTGTTCTCGGCGATCGCGCCGACCATCTGCGGCAACGTGTCGGCCACCTCGCCGAGCTCCGAGCGCCGCCCCTCGATGGTGTTGGCGAGGGTGCTGAACTCGCCGAGCACGCTGTCCACCCGGGCGGAGTTGGCGTTCAAACTGCCCACCACTCCGGTCATCTCGGTGATCAGATGGGCGAGCTGCTCACCACGCCCGCCGACGATGGAGTCCAGCTCCGAGCCGAGCTTGGAGAGGCTGGCGATGCCGCCGCCGTTGAACAGCATGGAGACCGAGATGAGCAACTGCTCGACGGTCGCGCCCGCCGAGGTGCTGTCGATGGTGAGCGTGTCGCCGTCGTGCAGCATTGCCGCGCCGGGCTCGGTCTTGGGCTTGGACACCGCGACGAACACGTCACCAAGCGGGGTGGCCTGACGCAGCTCCGCCGTGCTGCCTTTGGGCAACTCGATGTCCTTGCGGATGGTCAGGTCCACGATGGCCTGGAAGTTCTTGGTCTTGATGTCGGTGACCACGCCGACGTCCGAACCGCCGATCTTCACCTTCGCCTGGTCGGGCAGGTTCAGCGCGTTCTCGAAGACCGCGTGGATGGTGTAGGTCTCCCCGCCCTGACCCGGTTTCGGCAGCGGCAGCTTCTCCACGGTGAGCCCGCAGCCGGAGGTGACCGCCACACCGGTCACCGCGGCGACGGCGACCAGTGCCCTGCGTGCCTTGATCGTCATTCGGTACGTCATTTCGTCAGTCCGAGCAGTGCGGCGGTGAGCCCGTAGTCGGGGCCGAAGTCCTGCATGTTTCCGGTGCGGCAGCCATCGGCCCTCATCTGGATGCGTTCGCAGAACAGGCTGACGATCTCACCCGACAGCGCGGTGCCGATCACCGCGTGCAACCGGACGTACTGATGCTCGCGGTTGATGATGTTGTCGACGTTCTGCATGACCATCGGCGCCAGGTCGGCGACCTCGGTGAGGCCACGAGCGTTGTCGCGCAACTGCTGGGTCACGTTGGTCAGGCCGGTCATCGTGCCCTGCAACTGGTCCTGGTACTGCGTCAGCGTGGTGCTCGTGTTCTGCAGGAAGGCGAGCAACTGGTCGAGTGTGGCCTGCAAGCCGGGAGCCTGTTCGGCGAGCAGGCCGGTCATCTGGGTCACCCGGTTGCTGAAATCGCGCACCGACTGATCGTTGTCGGCCAGCATGGTGGTGAGGTCGTTCAGCTTGATGATGATGCTGGAGATCGCGTCCTTGTTGTCCACGCCGACCTTCAGCGCGCTGGACAACGCGTTGAGGGTGTCGCGGATCTTCTCGCCGTTGCCGTTGAGCATCGGGTAGAGCACCCGGCCCGACAACGGGCCGATGCCCTCCTGGCCCGGCTCCGGCTTCAACGCGGCGGCGAACTGATCGATGGTCTTGATCATCGTGTCCAGCTCGACCGGGGTCTTGGTGCGGGCCTTCGGCAGGTGCGAACCGTCGGACAAGGTCGCACCGCCGGTGTAGACGGGGGTGAGCTCGATGTGCCGGTCGGTCACGATGGACGGCGAGATGATCGCGGCCATCGCGTCCTGCGGTATCTTCACGTCCTTGTCGAGGGACATGTGCACCTCGATCAGCGTGCCCTTGGGCACGATCTTGTCGACCTTGCCCACGTCGAGCCCGAGCACCGTGATCGGGTTGCCTTCGTAGATGCCCGCGATGTTGTCGAAGTCGGCGGTGATCCGCAGGGTATTGCCCAACGCGTCGTTCACCGAACTCGGCAGCAGCGAGCAACTGCCGACCGTCAGCGCGGCAGCGCCGATCAGGAGCGTCTTCGCGACGGTCCTCAGCGGAAAGCCCGTGCGGAATTTCATCCCTGGCACCCCTCGATAACTTGGGCGAAGCACAACCAGTTGTCCGGGAACAGCCACGGCAGGCCGACATCGCCGTACGGACCGCTGCCACCCCAGGAGTTGGCCAGGTAGCGCAGGGTCGGCGGCATGAGCGACAGCATCCGATCCAGGTTGTCCTTGTTCTTCTGCAGGCCCTCGGCCATGGTGTTCAGCTGTTGGATGGTCGGGCCGAGCTGATCGTTGTTCTCCGCGCCGATCGCCTGCAGCTGCTTGGTCAGCGCCGCGACGTTGTCGAGCAGCTGGCGCAGCAGCGCCTGGCGCTCCATCACCCGGTTGGCGATGGCCTCGCCCTGGGTGATCACCAGCAGGATGCTGTTGCGGTTGTCGGCGAGGATCCGGGTGACCCGATCCAGATCCTGGAGCAGGGCGTCCACTTCGGTCTTGCGGCGGTCGACGACCTTGGCCAGCGCGCCGACGCTGTCCAGCGCCTGGGCGGTGAGCTGGGGCGAGCCGTTCATCTGCTCGTTGATCAGGTTCAGCGAATCGGCCAGCTTCTTGGTGTCGAGCGCCTCGAACTTCGGGGTGCCGACCTGCACCACGTCGGCCAGGTTGTACGGCACCGAGGTGTTGGACACCGGGATCCGCTTGCTCTTCAGACCCGAACCGTCGCCCGGCTCGAGGTCGACGTACCTGGTGCCGAGCAACGTGGCCATCTTGATCGAGGCACGCGCGTCCGGGCCGAGTTTCACGTCGTCGCTGACGCTCAGCGTGAGCAGCACGTGACTGCCCTCGAGTTCGGCGCCGACCACCCGGCCCGAGGACACGCCGGCGATGTTCACCTTGTCGCCGACCTTGATGCCCGCGGCCTGCACGAACTCGGCCTTGATCGACTGCTCGCCGACGCCGATCAGCTTGTAGACGCTGGACACCAGCAGCAGCACGACGATGAGGGCGCCGCCGACGATGCCCAACCAGAAGTACCGGTTGCTCTCGAACCTGGACCTGAGCTTCGTCATCATGGGCGGCACACCGCCGAGTGCGAGGTGCCACCGATCTGGGAGAACAGGCCGCGGGGGAACAGGACGCCGTAGAGCGACACGTCCAAGCCGCACAGGTAGGCGTTGGCGTAACCGCCCTCCGAGGTGTGCCTGCCCGCCGCCGACAGGACGTTCGGCAGGTCGATCGCGGCTTGGTCGAGCTTGGCGCCGTTGTCCAGCAGCAGCGTCAGCGCCGCGCTGGTGGAGTTCTGCGCCGTGCGCAGACCCGGCTGGACCCGGTCGAGCATGCCGACCACCGATGTGGTCGCGCTCGCGATCTGCTCGGTCGAGGCGAGCAACGACTGTCCCTGTTCGTATAGCCCGCCGATCAAGGCCCGGGTCTGGGTCACCAGGGTCTCCAATTCATCACCTCGTTTCGCCAACCCGGACATCACGCCCGACAGGTTGGTGATCACATCGGACAGGATCGCGTCCCTGCGCTGGAAGTCGGTGGCCAGCTGGGCGGCCTGGACGATGAACGCGCTCAGCGAGACGCCGTCACCTTGCAGTGCCTGGATGAAGGTTTCCGACAGCCGGTTGACCTGTTCGGGCTGCAACACCTGGAACAGCGGCTGGAACCCGTTCAGCAGACCCGACACATCGAACGACGGCTCGGTGCGGTCGATCGGAATGGAACCGTTGTTCTTCAGCGGCGCCGGGTTGGACCCCTTGCCGGGGGCCAGCGCCACGTACCGCTGACCGATCAGATTCTGGTAGCGGACCAGCGCTTTGGTGTCGTTGTAGATCGTCTGGTCGCGCTGCACCACGAAGGTGACCTTGGCGACCGACTTCTTCAGATTCCCGTCGCGGCCGAGCTCGATCTTCTCGACCTTGCCGACGCGCACGCCCGCCATGCGGACGTCGTCGCCTTCGTGCAGGCCGAGCACATCGGAGAACGTGGCGGAGTAGGTGTAGGTGTCGCCGCTGACGATACGCGCCAGCGTGTTCCACACCACCACCGTCACCAGGATCGACACGATGGCGAAGATGCTGAATCCGATCAGCGGTTTGCGAATGCTCATCGTGCGGCACCGTTGTCGGCCACCTGCATGGTTCCGCCCTTCAGAATCGTGCTCAGCAGCAGGTATTCGGCGGTGGTCGGCTTGCGGCCGAGCAGCGCGGTGATCGCCGAGTCACCCCGGTAGGAGATCGGCGCCGCCGACGGCGTGCCCTCCGGCGCGGCGGCCGGAGCCGCGGGCGCGGGGGCCGGAGCCGCGGCGGGCGGGAGCAGGCCCGGCGGCAGCATCGGGAACAGACCCTCGAGCGGGGTGCCCGCGAACGGAGCGGGAGCGCCGCCGGTCGGGGCGGCCGCGGTGGCGCGGTTCGGATCCGGGGTGGTGACGCCGGGAATCAGCGGCAGACCGGGCATCGGCACCACCGGAGGAAGCCCGGCGGCCGAGGCGAGCGCGCGCGGCTTCAGCTGCTCCGGCAGCTCGCCGACATCGGCGACGGCCGGAGCGGTGTAGCAGCTCGGTCCGACCATCTCGCCGTAGCGCGGGCAGTCGGCCACGGTGTAGGGCCGGTACGGGGTGAGCGTGATGCCCGCGTCCCAGACCTGCTGCTTCTGCGGACCCCAGGTGAACGTGGTGTCCATCCGGCGCATGGTCTCGCTGAGGTTCAGCAGGCTCCTGGTGATCGCGTCGGGGTCCGCGGCGAGTGCGCCGAACATGTCGTTCGTGCCCGCGGTGACCTCGATGCCCACGTTCGGGTTACGGGCGAACAGGTCGTTCACCGTGTCGATGGTTCCGCTGGTGCCGGTGATCAGCGAGACCAGCTCGCTGCGCCGGTCGGCGATGGTGCGCGCGGTCTGCACCGAGCTACCGAGCACGTCGACCAGCTCGGGCGCGGACTGGTTGAGCGCGTGGAACGACGCGGAGAAGTCGCCGAGCAGCACACCGAGATCGGGAATCGACTCGTCGACGGCCAGCAGCCAGCGGTCCAGCCGCTCGACGGTGGAGCCGGGCATCCGCCCGCTGCCGTCGAGAGCCTGCGACAGGGTACCGAGCACCCGGCCGAACTGCACCGGATCGATCTTGTCGAGGATGTTGCGGACCGTGGTGAGCGTGTCCTGCAGCGCGATGGTGCCCTTGCTGCGGTCTTCCTCGATGACCGAACCCTCGTGCAGGTACTGGTCGGCCGGTCCGTTGAAAACGAGTTCGACGGAGGTGACGGCGAACAGGTTGCTCGGCACCACGCGAGCGGTCACGTTGGACGGGATGTCGCCGGCGAACTCCGGCTTCATCTCGATCCGCACCTGCTGCAGCTCGCCTTTGGCCGCCACATCGACCGTCTTCACCGCGCCGACGAGCACGCCGCGGAACTTGACGTCGGCCTGCTCGGGCAGACCGTCACCCGTGGTGGTCAGGTTCGCGGTGACGTTGACCTTCTCCTGGAAGTAGCCCTTGTAGCGCAGCATCAGGAAGCCGAGCACCAGCGCGAACACGACCAGACCGCACACGCCTGCGATGAGCAGCTGCCGCATCGTGGGCCCGCGCCCACTGGGATCGATGATCATCTGGTGTCTACCCCGAGATCCGGATGCCGGGGTTGACGCCCCAGATCGCCAATGTCATGAACAGGTTCGCGAAAACGACCGCGATGATGCACATCTTGATCGCGCGGCCCGCGGCCACGCCGACGCCCTCGGGGCCACCGGAGGCGAAGAAGCCGTAGTAGCACTGGATGAACGTGGTGATCGCGACGAACAGGATCGCCTTGATCAGCGAATAGATGACGTCGGTCGGGACGAGGAACTGGTAGAAGTAGTGCTGGTAGGTGCCGGTGGCGGTGCCGCCGATCAGCCGCACCGTCAGCGAGCAGGAGACGTAGGCCATCGTGAGGCCGAGGCAGTAGAGCGGGATGATGGCCACCATCGCCGCGAACATCCTGGTGCTGATCAGATACGGCAGCGGCCGGATGGCGATGGACTCCAGCGCGTCGATCTCCTCGGAGATGCGCATGGCGCCGAGCTGCGCGGTGAACCGGCAGCCCGCCTGAGCGGCGAAGGCCAGCGTGGCCAGCAGCGGGCCGAGTTCGCGAGTCGTCGCGAACGCCGAGATCGCACCCGTGATCGGACTCAGACCGAGCAGGTTCAGCGAGTTGTAACCCTGGATGCCGACGGTCATGCCGCCGAACGCACTCAGAATGACGACGACGCCGATGGTGCCGCCGCCGACGACGAGATTGCCGTTGCCCCAGGTGACATCGGAAAGCAGGCGCCACACTTCCTTGGGGTAGTGCCGCAGCGCCAGCGGAATCGAGCCGATCGAACGCAACAGGAAGAACACCTGGTGGCCGAGCCTGGCGAGCAGATCGACCGGAGCCTGCGCGGATTTCCGGAACGCCTGGAGAGGCCGCAGCAGCGGCGGTACATAGGTTGATGACACCGGGTCAGACCACCTGTGACGGGAATAGTGCGTTGTAAACCTGGGTGATGATGAGGTTCACCCCGAACAGCATGATGGCGGAGCTCACCACGGCGGAATTCACCGAGTTCGCGACACCGCCGGGACCGCCCCGGGTGTTCAATCCGGTGTCGCAGGCGATGATTGCCGCCAGCAGACCGAAAATCAGCGATTTCGCCAGAGCGACAAGCAGATCGGTGGTAACCGCGAACGAAGAGAAGGTGCCGACGTAGGAACCCGGCGTACCGTTCTGCGCGAAGATATTGAAGATGTAGCCGGTCAAGAAGCCGACGAAGACGACGAAGCCGCACAGCAGCACGCTCACCAGCATCGCCGCGCCCAGGCGCGGAGCGACCAGCCTGCGCATCGGATCGACGCCCATCACCTTCATGGCGTCGATCTCCTCGCGGATGGTGCGCGAGCCGAGATCGGCGCAGACCGCCGAGCCGACGGCGCCCGCGATCATCAGCGAAGTGACCAGCGGAGCGCCCTGCTGGATGATGCCGAGGCCGTTGGCCGCGCCGATGAACGAGGTGGCGCCGACCTGCCCGGCGACCGAGCCGACCTGGATCGAGACGATGACGCCGATCGGGATGGCGACCAGCAGCGTGGGCGCCGCGGAGACGCTGGCCATGAACGCGCACTGCCGGACGAACTCACCGAAGGGGAAGCGCCTGCGGAAAATCGAGACGAACAGTTCGGCGACAGCGGCGAAGCCCATCGTGATCTGTCTGCCGAAGGTCTCCAGCGAACGCTTGGGATGATCTTGCCAGTAAGACCTCGTCCAATCGACCGCACCACTGAACCGTGACCCTGATGGTGGACTCTCGGTCGACTGCACTGGCTAATCCTCCTCGACGCCGGTTGGTAGCCCCGGCGACTCGTTTGCTTGACGCACCTTACTACGGAGTAGTGCAGAACACACCATCCCGTTGTGATCGCAGTCATAGATGTTCCTCACCGTCGCCGGAAAGCAATGGTTAGGGCGCGGAACATTGGGAACGACACCAAAGTTGACCAGCCCAGCTCTGGCACAAGCTACAGCCGAACTGCGGGAATGCCCGATCGCTTCCGGCCATTCGGCGAATTACTTTGGATAATTCTCATCGAAAATCGGATTTGTTTCCGGAGACCAACGCGACGCCTCCTTACTATCACCGAGGCACGAACGGCCACGCGATTTTCACAATTGAGATAGCGAATCGCTATTAGGCTCGTAAGATACATTTGATCACAGTTGTATGAAATAGGATTGAAGCCCCGAGCAGTGGGGACAACCCCGTAGTGGTGACGCGCCCGAGACCGATTACTGACACGATGGGTGCGACAGATTGATATCGTGCGGGCTTCCGACGTCTGGAGGGACATGTTCAGCAAACTCGCCAAGGTGGCCAACGCCGCCTTCGCCGTCGCCCTGGGCGCGGCGCTGCTCGGCACGGGCACAGGGGCCGCTAACGCCGACCCGGGCCCGCCGGTGTTGGGCGGTGGATCCGGCATCATCATCGACAACCAGTTCGAGTGCACGGTCACGACGGTCGGCCACGACAACGCGGGCCGTCTGGTCGGCCTGACCGCAGGTCACTGCGGCGACCCTGGCGCACAGGTCTACGCCGAATCCGATCGGGGCTCCGGCGTGATCGGCCGGTTCGCCTACTCCAACCATGATCTCGACTACGCCGTCATCCAGTTCGATCCGGGCAAGATCACTCCGGTGAACCGGGTCGGCAACGTCACCATCACCGGAATCGGTGCGCCTGCCAGCTTCCCGCAGATCGTCTGCAAGGAAGGGCGCACGACCGGCAACACCTGTGGTCTCGCCTGGGGTGACGTCTTCCGGACGAACGTCGAGACCTGGAGCCAGATGTGCGTGGTCGAAGGCGACTCCGGTGCGCCGGTCGTCGTCGGTACGACGCTGGTCGGCATGGTTAACGCTTACCTGGCCATCGCCTGCTTCGGTCCTGAGGTCGGGACCAACATGAGCGCGATCATGGCCGACATCAACGGACGCGGCGGTGTCGGGGCGGGTTACATCCCGATCTGATCGCCGGCGAATCCCGACGAGCGGCCCGAACGCGAGCGACGCGTTCGGGCCGCTCATTTTTCGCTCGGCGCCACCGCCGGACCCGCGACCGCGCACTGCGGCATGCAGTCGACGCTGTCCAGCGTGGGTGCGTGCCGCACGGGACGCAGCAAGACGGCGGCGAGCACCGCGCCGGTCACCAACAGCCCGGCGCACAGCCACATCGCGGTGGCGAAGCCCTGGTCGAAGGCGGCCGGATCGCCGAGCGCACCCGAAATGCCGGCGAGTCCGGGCAGCGCCGCCACCGCGAGCAGTTGCGCGGTGCGCGCCACGGCGTTGTTCACGCCCGAGGCGATGCCCGCCTCGCTCGCGGGCACCGCGCCGAGCACCGCACCGGTGAGCGGCGCGACCAGCGCGGCGAGCCCCAGCCCGAAGACGAGAACACCGGGCAGTACATCGGTGAGATATGTGGTGTCGGGCCCGATGCGCCGCAACAGCACCAGGCCCGCCGCCGCCAGCAGCGGTCCCGTGGTCATCGGGATGCGCGGTCCGTGCCGCTGCGCCCAGCGCCCGGCGGGAGCCGACAGGGCCAGCATGATCAACGTGATCGGCACGGTCGCGACGCCGGACATCAGCGGCGAGTACCCGGCCACCAGTTGCAGTTCCAGCACCAACAGGAAGAACACGCCACCTAGGGCTGCGTAGACCGCGAGCGTCACGAGGTTCGCCGCGGTGAACACCCGCGAGCCGAACAGCGACGGCGGCACCAGCGGGTGGTCGCTGCGCAGTTCGATCACGACGAACGCCAGTAGCAGCACGACGCCTGCCACGACGAGGACGGGCATCTTGTCGATCAGTCCGAGGGTCAGCGCACCGAGCGCCAGCGCCACCACCAGTGCGCCGGGCACGTCGAGTTCGGGGGCGGCGTCGGGATCGCGGCTCTCCGGCACATGCCGCAACGCGACCAGCACGACCACGAGGGTCAGCGGAACGTTGAGGAAGAAGATGGAGCGCCAGCCCGCGATGTCGATGAGCCAGCCGCCGAGGAACGGGCCGAGCGCGCCCGCCACACCGCCGAAGCCGGACCACAGGCCGATCGCCGCGCCTTGATCTCGGCGATCGATGGACGAGGAGATCAGAGCCAGGCTGCCCGGTGTGAGCATCGCACCCGCGACGCCCTGCAGGATCCGGGCCGCGACCAGCAGCTCGATGGTCGTCGCGACGCCGCACAGCACCGAGGCGACCGCGAAAGCCACGGTGCCCCAGACGAACACCCGGCGGCGGCCGAGCTTGTCGCCGAGCGACCCGCCGAGCAGGATGAACGAGGCGAGGGTCAGGGTGTAGCCGTTCAACGTCCATTGCAGCCCGGCGACATCCGTGTCCAGTGATTCCCCGATACGCGGCAGCGCGATGTTGACGACCGTCGCGTCGAGCGAGGCGACCGACGATCCGAGGATGGTGGCCAGCAGGATCCAACGACCGGTGCCCGACCGCAGCCGCGGTAGCTCGGTGGTGCTCACCTACCCCAACCTAGTGGCAGGCAGGCGTTGGGAAGTCGGGGTCAGAGTTCCTGGACGCAGATGACGAAACGGCGCTTGTCGTAGACGTACCCGGTGCCGCTGCCGCAGACGTTCACGTCATCGGCGCTGTCCACGCGCTTGACCACCTTCACGCCCTTCACCGGGGAGGAACCGGTGCAGTCGATGCGCTTGGGGTCGTCACCGCCGACGTCCATGCAGCCGCCGACCACCCAGTCGATGTCCAGGCACAGCGCGCCTTGCTCGATGCCATTGACGGTCTCGGCGTAGTAGTTGTCGGCGTCGCTGCTGCACTGCGAGCTCTTCGCCGCCTTCGCGATCACCTTGTAGTTCGACTCGCGGCTGCCGCACGACGCCTTCTCGATGGTGGCGTTGGTGGTGGTGCCGCCGAGCTTCACGCAGTCGCCGATGCTCGCGTCGAAATCGGTGTTTCCGCCCGGCTTGCTCGGCGTCGGCTTGCTGGTGCTCGGCGTCGGCCTGCCCGAGGACGGCTTCGGCGTGTTGGTCACCGACACCGCGTCGATCGTCCCGTCCACGGCAGGCTGGGCGGTACCGCTGATCGTGGAAGTGCAGCCGACCAGCGACAATCCGGCCGCGACGGCCAATCCGGCGAAAGCGAGACGACCCCAGGTCAGTTGACGAGACACGTACAGTCCTCCCGAGCTGTAACGCCGGCGAACTCACGCCCCCGTGATCCGAAGTTGCCATGCTGCGCTTGAAATACCACGCCATGAATACACCATCGACCGAGCGCACGTCGAGCCGGAACCGGAAACGAACCGCCGCCAACAGCTCTGGGTATGGTGGGTTTTCTGGTGTGAGAGGAGTCCCCGGTGAAGCTGATCAGCGCAATCGTGTGTTCGACCGCCGCGATCGGAGGCTCCCTCTTCGTTCCGGGTATGGCTGCCGCCACCGATGTGCACTGCCGATCCGAGCACGGAACCGATGTCACCCTCATCGATGGGGAGACGGCCTGCCGCGCGGCGACCGATAGCTACGGCCAGGCCCGTGCCACCGGGATCGACGGTGTGGGCTACGCCAACGCGACCTCGGGCGCGACGGCCATCGGGGTCGGCGCGGCGGGAGGCGTCGGTGCGAGCGAGGGCGCGGGCGGGGTCCCCGTCGCGAACAGACGGTCGTCTGTCTGGGCGCGGCGGCCTTCGCGTGGAATGCCGACAGCGGCGACGCGTGCCTCGCCACGCCTTTTGGGCTCTGGCGCACCCATGGAACGGGTTACCCTGGTTGACCAGCCCGGCTAACGGCGGTCAGGAGGTGACCCCATGGTTTCGGCAATGGCGGCGGACGACTTCGAACCCGCCGATTCGGCCAGCGGAATGCTGTCGGCGCCGCATGAAATGCTGGTCGATCCGCGTTTCATCCGGCTGGCAGATCAGTTCTTCGGCCTGTTCGCTCAGCCTGCGCGCGGTGGCGGGGCGCTCGCGGTCTACCTCGACGGCAAGCCGGTGGTCGATATCTGGGCCGGCTGGGCGGACAAGGAGCGGCGCTGGAACGGCGATACGGTCGCGCTGACCTTCTCCACCGGCAAGGGCGTGGCGTCGACGGTCGTCCACCGCCTGGCCGAACGGGGTCTGATCGACTACGACATTCCGATGGCCGAGTACTGGCCGGAGTTCGCCGCGCACGGTAAGGACGACATCACCGTCCGAGACGTGCTCTGCCACCGCGCCGGCTTGCATCGGGTGCGCGGCCTGGTTCCCGGCCGCGAAGGCATCCTGCACTACGACGCCGTGGTCCGCGCACTGGCCGAGAGTCCGGCGGACCCCCGGCGCATCCGCACCTCCGGCTATCACGCGATCACCTTCGGCTGGCTGGTCGCCGAACTCGTGCAGCGGGCGACGGGCACACCGTTCACCGAGGTGTTGCGCACCGAAATCGCCGAGCCGCTCGGCATGGACGAGTACTGGTTCCGCGTCCCGGAATCCGAACGGCACCGGATCGCCAAGATCTACCGCCACCTCGGACCGCCGGGAATCCGCTGGAACACCGCCTCCTCCGTACTGTCCTGGGTGCGACCGGTGCGCGGCCTCGCCGAGGCGGGCATGCCGGAAAGCTTCGACGAACTGGTCCATGACCCCCGGGTGCACGACTCGGTGATGCCGGGCTGGAATGGCGTGTTCTCCGCGCGCGCACTGGCGCGTATGTACGGCGCGTTGGCCAACGGCGGCGTGGTCTACGCGGGAAATGCGGACCGGAAGCCGCCCGGTGTCGGCGCCGAGCAGACCGTGCGGTTCCTGGATCCGCGGACGATCGAGACGATCGGGCAGGTGCAGCCCACCCAGAGCCGTGACTACGTACTCGGTGTGCCGATTCATTTCACACTCGGTTACCACCGCCCGGTCCTGATGTCCAAGCAGCAGCCGAGGCACGCGTTCGGCCACTACGGCGTCGGCGGGTCCGGCGCGTACGCCGATCCGGATCTCCGCATGTCGATCGCGTTCGTGACCAACGGGCTCGGCAGCATGGTGACCGCGCTCGGCGACGCCAGGCTCGCGCGGCTGGCGGCGACGGCGCAGGGCACGGTGCGCAAGCACAAGCAGGCCGCGGGCTAACGTCGAACCGCTCCGGTCGCGGCCTCGTGTTTCTCGGTATGGACGACGTGAGCACACTACGAACCGAAGCGGGTGCCTGCCGGGCGGGACCGCGTGTGCCGCGCGCGACCGTACTGCACGCCCTGGCCGCGGGCAGCGATTTCGAGCGGTACTTCCGCTGGCGCAGGGCGCGGGAAGGCGACCCGTTCTACGTTCGATTTCCCGGCTTCGGCGCGGTGCTGTTCACCGGGACGGCCGCCGGCGCCCGCGAGTTGTTCCGCTCGCCGGTGATGTTCTCCGAGCCGCCGCGTCCGAATCCGATCGAACCGATGGTCGGCGCCGCGTCGCTGATCCTGGCTTCGGGCGAGCGCCATCGCCGCGACCGCGCCCTGCTCACCCCCGCCTTTCACAGTGCCCGGATACGGGAGTACGGCGCGTTGATCCAGGAAGCCACCGTACGGGAGCTGGCCGGAGAGAGCGGTCAGAAGTGGGCGGCGGGTGCGCGTATCGACGCGCGGGCGGCGGCGCGAGCCCTCACGCTCCGCGTGATCACGACGGTGGTGTTCGGTGCACACGACCCGCGGCGGCAAGCGGAGTACACCGCCGCGGTGACGGACTTCATCACTGCGTTCTCCGGGCCGTTGCTGCTGTTGCCCACGCTGCGCCGCGGACTGCACGGGCACGGGCCGTGGGACCGGTTCCGCGCCGCGCGCGAGCGACTGGATCGGTTGATCCGAGCCGACATCGCACACCGGCGTCAGCACCCCGACACACCATCCGCCGACGTGCTCGACATGTTGCTGTCCGCTTACCCGGACGACGCCGATCATGAGTTGTGCGAGCAGATACGCACCTTGCTGGTTGCCGGGCACGAGACCACCGCGACCTCCCTGGTCTGGGCACTGTTCCGGCTGCACCGCGCACCGGAGCCACTGGCCCGCCTGCGGCGTGAGCTCGACGACGCTGGTCGGGAGGCCGGTCCGGCGGAGCTGGCCGCACTGCCCTACCTCGACGCCGTCTGCCAGGAGACCCTGCGGATGCACCCGCCGGTACCGATCGTCCTGCGCCGGCTGACCGAACCGTTCGCGCTGCGCGGCGTCACGCTCGCCCCGGGCGAGACGATGGGGATAGCGGTGCCATTGCTGCACTCCGATCCCGAGGTATGGACCGACCCGGGGCGCTTCGACCCGTCCCGCTTCGTCGACCGCCGCTACCGGCCGTTCGAGTTCGCGCCGTTCGGCGGCGGCCATCGGCGCTGCATCGGCGCGACCCTCGCGGACTACGAGTTACGGATCGCGCTGGCCACCATCCTGGCGCGGGTAAGCCTGCGGCTCGCCCCGCGGTATGCGCGCGGAAGCGTCCCGCTCTCGGTGCCGCACAATATCGCGACCGGTCCGCATCGCCCGATTTTGTTCGACGTGGTCAGTGAGCTTCGTCACTAATAAGTTTGCTGTGAACCATCTTTCGTCAACTGATGGACTGCGCCCCAAGGTTGTCTGATCCGTCGTGACCGGCACATTTGCCCGCTTCGATACCCAATCCGAGCGTTTGTGACTCATGCCACAACAAGCACTGGTGCTGCATCAATCTGAAACGCGGGTGGATTCGACGCGCGTCCGGACGGTAGGAATGGACGACGGGTCGGGCCGTCGATACCAGTGCGGCACTCTTCTGGCTCCGCGCTGAAATGAAGAAATCTCGCTACGCGCGCGCTCGCGTGCGCGCGAGAGATGGAATGGACGAGAAACCTATGCATGCCGCTTTGCACACCGGGTCGTCGCCTGCTCCCCGCAAGGGAGCGCGGCTAGCCCGCCGGATGCGCGAGGGCGTCCTGCTGTCGGCCGCGATCGCGGCAGCCGGTGTTCTGCTCGTCGCGCCTGCTCAGGCCGAACCGCTTCCTCCGGGGCTCGGCACCGGCTCGGCCGCCGCTGCCACCGAGCCCGAGCCGCAGGCCAACTTCGCTCCGCCCTCGATCAACATCGCCGACGGCGAGGTCGTCGGCGTCGCGCAGCCGATCATCATCACCTTCAAGGAACCGGTAGCCGATCACGCCGCCGCCGAGAAGGCCATCAAGATCACCGCCTCGAAGTCCGCGCCGGGACACTTCTACTGGCGCGGCGACAAGCAGGTGCGCTGGCGGCCGGACGAGTTCTGGCCGGACAACACCGACGTGCAGGTGCAGGCGGGCGGCACCACCAGCTCGTTCCGCATCGGCGACGCCTTCGTGACCACCGCCGACGACGAGACGCACACCATCACCATCACCCGCAACGGCGAGGTGGTGAAAGAAATGCCCACCTCGATGGGCAAGCCCAAGCACGAGACGCCGAACGGCACCTACATCGTCGGCGAGCAGCTGCGCAAGATGACCATGGACTCGTCGACCTACGGCGTTCCGGTCACCGACCCCGAGGGCTACAAGCTCGAGGTCGAGTACGCGACCCGCATCTCCAACAGCGGCATCTTCGTGCACGCTGCGCCGTGGTCGGTCGCCCAGCAGGGCGTCTCCAACGCCAGCCACGGCTGCCTGAACGTCAGCACCGAGGACGCCAAGTGGTTCTTCGAGAACGCGCGCCGCGGCGACCCGGTGATCGTGCAGAACACCCAGGGCGGCACGCTCAGCGCGAGTGACGGCCTGGGGGACTGGAACTAAGTTGCGGTAACCCCGCAGCGGCGCGAAGCCGAACATTACGATCAATTGCTCGAAGTAGCCGATCGTAGTGTTCGGCTTTTGCTCTACTTGGCCCGTGCGCGAGAAGTTCAGCGCGACGGCGGGCGATCGTAACCGGCTGTTTGCTCCGGTCCGTAGAGTCACCGCCGTGCGTACCAGGCCGGAGCGAGTACTGCCGCAGCCACCGGGACGCGGTCTGCGCCACCGTCCTTGGCAGGACTACGCCCTGTTCCTGGTCTTGGTGCTGCCGAATCTCGCGCTCCTGGCGCTGTTCGTCTACCGGCCGCTGATCGACAACATCCGGCTGTCGCTGTTCGACTGGAACATCTCCGATCCGGTCGCCACATTCGTCGGTTTCGACAACTACCGCGAATGGTGGAGCAGGCCGGATTCCTGGGACATCGTCACCAACACCGTGGTGTTCACCCTCGCGGCGGTGGCGGGCAGCATGGTGCTCGGACTGGCGCTGGCGCTGCTGCTGGATCGCAAGCTGTTCGGCCGCAACGTGGTCCGCTCGGCGATCTTCGCGCCGTTCGTCATCTCCGGCGCCGCCATCGGCGTAGCTTTCCAGTTCATCTTCGATCCGAGCTTCGGCCTGATCCAGGACGCACTGCACCGGCTCGGCGTGCACGACGTGCCGGACTTCTACCAGAATCCGCGGTGGGCGCTGTTCATGGTGACGGTGACCTACATCTGGAAGAATCTCGGCTATACCTTCGTCATCTATCTGGCTGCGCTGCAAGGGATCCGGACCGATCTGATGGAAGCCGCGCAGATCGACGGCGCGAGCTCCTGGACGACGTTCACCAAGGTCTTGCTGCCGCAGTTGCGGCCGACCACTTTCTTCCTGTCCATCACGGTGCTGCTGAATTCGTTGCAGGTCTTCGACATCATCAACGTCATGACCCGCGGCGGCCCGCTCGGCACCGGCACGACGACCATGGTCTACCAGGTCTACCAGGAGTCATTTCGCAATTTCCGGGCCGGCTACGGCGCGACCGTGGCCACCGTCATGTTCCTGGTGCTGCTCGCGGTGACGCTGGTGCAGGTGCGGGTCATGGATCGGGGACAGCAGTGAAAGACGCGGGCGTGCGGACGCTTTCCTATCGGCGCAGGCAGCGGGCGGTGACTCTACTCGGCTACGCGGCGATGGCATGCGTGCTGATCATCGTCGGGGTCCCGCTGTTCTGGATCTTCATCACCTCGTTCAAGGCGAGGCCCGACATCTACGTGCAGCCCGCCGTGTACTGGCCGCACAGCTGGCACCCGGAGAACTACCGGGAGGCCACCACGACGCTGCCGTTCTGGACCTTCCTGCGCAATTCGCTGATCGTCACCGCCGTCGTCTCCGTGGTGAAGTTCGTGCTCGGCGTATTCAGCGCGTACGGCTTGGTGTTCCTGCGCTTTCCGGGCAAGACGGTGGTATTCCTGGTGATCATCGCGGCGCTGATGGTGCCCAACCAGATCACGGTGATCTCCAACTACGCGCTGATCGCTCAGCTCGGCTGGCGGAATACTTTTCAGGGCATCATCATTCCGCTCTGCGGCGTCGCCTTCGGCACCTTCCTCATGCGCAATCACTTTCTCTCGCTGCCCTCGGAAGTGATCGAGGCGGCGCGGATGGACGGCGCGAACTGGTGGCGGTTGCTCACCAGGGTGGTGCTGCCGATGTCCGGGCCGACCATGGTCGCCTTCGCGGTGGTGACGCTGGTCAACGAATGGAATGAATACCTCTGGCCCTTCCTGATGGCGGACGACACGACGGTCGCCACCTTGCCGGTCGGCCTGACCTTGTTGCAGAACACCGAGAACCCGAGCGTCACGAATTGGGGACCGGTCACTAGGGCACCATCCTTTGCGCGGATCTTGTTACGGGGTTCGTGGAAGGGACTCGGGGGGAGCCGGGGTGACGGCCTGGGTCGGT